>JAHELU010000129.1:10195-14415 GCA_024644005.1 Acidimicrobiales bacterium
CGTGAGCTCGCGTCGCAACGCAGTGCTGCTGGCCACCAGTGGGCTCGTGCTCGCCGCCGGGGCGCTGGCCGTCACGGTGACCGGGGATGGCGGCAGCCGGGGCTCGTGCGAGCCGCAGGCCGACCAGGCTCACAGCATCGCCCGCCTCTGGAACGAGGCCAGCCTGGCCGCCATCCGCAGCGACTTCCCGTCGCCGACCGTTCACGCCCGCAATCTGTACCACTCCTCTGCTGCGATGTGGGACGCGTGGGCCGCGTACGATCGCCGAGCCCGCGGTGTCTTCGTCGACGAGTCGCACGAGGCCGAGGACGTCACCGCCGCCAGGCAGGAGGCGATGAGCCACGCCGCCTATCGCGTGCTCTTCGAGCGCTACCTGTCCTCGCCGGGAGCCGAGCAGGCCGTCACCCGGCTCGACGAGCTGATGGCCGACCTCTGCTACGACATCGACGACACCTCGACCGAGGGGGACGGGCCGGCGGCGCTCGGCAACCGGATCGCCGAGTCGATCCTCGCTGCCACGCTCGACGACGGCTCGAACGAGCGCAATGGCTACCTCGCCCCCGACTACACCCCGGTCAACCAGCCACTCGTCGTCGACCGCCCCGGGACCGTCATGGAGGACCCCAACCGCTGGCAGCCGCTCGAGCTGCAGGAGATGGTGGCCCAGAACGGCATCCCCCTCAGCGAGAGCGTCCAGTCCTTCGTCGGCCCGCACTGGGGCTCGGTCACCGGCTTCGCCCTCCCGCCCGGCGACGGGCAGCGCGTGGTCCTCGACCCAGGATCGCCGCCGATGCTCGCAGACCCGGAGACCGACCGGCAGTTCAAGGAATCGGCGAACGAGGTGCTCCGGTACAGCGCCCGGCTCGATCCGGCCGACCCGGAGACGATCGACCTCTCCCCGGCGGTGCGGGGCAACGCCCCGCTCGGCAGCTACGACGCCGCCGGTCACGACGAGAACCCCGCCACCGGCGAGCCGTATGCACCGAACGTGGTCTCGCACGCCGACTACGGTCGTGTCGTCGCCGAGTTCTGGGCCGACGGACCGCAATCGGAGACCCCGCCCGGCCACTGGAACACGATCGCCAACACGGCCGGTGACGCCCTCGCCGCCTCCGGTCCACTGCGCATCGCCGGGTCCGGCTCCGAGGTCGGTCGCCTCGAGTGGGACGCCAAGCTCTACCTGGCGCTCAACGGTGCCATGCACGACGCCGCCATCGTCGCCTGGGGGTTGAAGGCCCGCTACGACTACGTCCGCCCGATCTCGATGATCCGTCACATGGGTGGGCTGGGCCAGTCGAGCGACCCCGGGCAGCTCTCCTACCACCCGGACGGGCTGCTGCTCGAGGACGGGCTGGTGGAGGTCGTGACCGAGGAGTCGAGCGGCCCCGGCGAGCGGCACGAGCACCTGGCCGGGCACGTCGGTGACGTCGCCGTACGGGCCTGGCGGGGCGAGCCGGCCGACATCGAGGCCGAGTCCGGTGGGGTCGGCTGGATCCGAGCGGTCGACTGGGTGCCCTACCAGCGCTCGACGTTCGTCACGCCGGCCTTCGCCGGCTACGTGTCCGGCCACAGCACGTTCAGCCGGGCCGGGGCCGAGGTGATGACGGCGATGACGGGGAGCGCCTTCTTCCCGGGTGGTCTGGTCTCCTGGCCGGTGACGGCCGGTTCCCTCGAGTTCGAGGCGGGCCCGGCCGACGAGGTGGTCCTGCAGTGGGCCACCTACCGGGATGCGGCCGACGAGGCCGGCCTCTCCCGCCTGTACGGCGGCATCCACGTGAGGGCGGACGACCTCGCCGGGCGGCGGATCGGGGCCGAGGTCGGGAGCACCGCCTGGCAGCACGCGCGCAGCTTCCACGATCGAGCCATAGATTCATAGATTGATCACCTGGATCGAAACCGGAGGAGTCCGAGATGACCGAGCAAGCCCCGAGCGACGAGCCCACCACGGTCCTGTTCCTGTGCGTCCACAACGCCGGCCGGTCCCAGATGGCCGCCGCCTACCTCCGCCGACTCGCCGGCGACCGGGTCGACGTGCTCTCCGGTGGCTCCGACCCCGGGACCGAGGTGAACCCGGCTGCCGTCGCGGTGATGGCCGAGGTGGGGATCGACATGTCCACCGAGCGCCCCAAGCCGTGGACCGACGAGACCGTCCGAGCCGCCGACGTCATCGTCACCATGGGCTGCGGTGACGCCTGCCCCATCGTGCCCGGCACGCGCTACGAGGACTGGGAGCTGGACGACCCGGCCGGGCAGCCGATCGAGGTCGTGCGGGCGATCCGCGACGACATCCGGGGTCGGGTCGAGCAGCTCGTCGCCAGCCTCGAGCCCGCCTCCCCGTGACCATCGCCGATGCTATTCGGGAGGCCGCCACGGGGCCCGGTCGATCGTCGACCATCGACGGCCGGGCAATCGTGGCGGAGCTGATCGGCACCGGGTTCCTGCTCATGGGCGTCGTCGGGTCGGGGATCATGGCCGAGAACCTCACCGATGACGTCGGCCTCCAGCTCCTCCAGAACGCCTTCGCCACCGCGGGCATCCTCGTTGCGCTGATCCTGGCGCTCGGACCCGCCTCCGGCGCACACTTCAACCCCGCCGTCACCATCGCCGACCGGGTCTTCGGCGGGATCGACACCCCGACCGCGGTCGCCTACGTGATCGCCCAGATCCTGGGCGGGATCCTGGGCGTGATCGTAGCCAACATCATGTTCGACCTCGACCCCGTCGACTGGTCGACCAAGGACCGCTCCGCCGGCCACCTCGTCTTCGCCGAGGTGATCGCCACTCTCGGCCTGCTCCTCGTCATCTTCGGCGTGGTCCGCTCCGGTCGATCATCGGTTGCCGCGTTCACGGTCGGCGCCTACATCGGCGGGGCCTACTACTTCACCTCCTCGACCAGCTTCGCCAACCCCGCCGTCACCATCGCCCGCACCTTCTCCGACACCTTCGCCGGAATCGAGCCCGCTTCTGCACCGGGCTTCGTCGCCGCCCAGCTCGGCGGCACCGCCATCGCCGTGGCCCTCACCCGCTACCTCTATCCCGACACCGGCGACTACGCCGACAGCGTCATCATCCCCCACGAGCGCGACCCGACCGGTAGCGACGCCCGCTAGCGCGGCGCGGGTCAGCCGGCAAGGACCCCGTCGGTGATGTGGACGCTGCGGTCGCAGAACTGGGTGATCCGCTCGTCATGGGTGACGACGATGGCCGCCGTGCCCCGCCGCTTCATCTCGGTGCGGATCAGCTCCATCACCTGCTCGCCCAGCTTGGTGTCGAGGGCCGAGGTCGGCTCGTCGAACAGCACGAGCCTGGGGTCGTTCATGAGGGCCCGGCCCACCGCGACCCGTTGGCGCTGGCCCCCCGAGAGCTGCGCTGGCAGGTTCTTGGCCCGATCGGCCAGGCCCAGCTCCTCGAGCAGCTCGTCGGCCCGCTGCTGGGCCAGCTTGCCCCGTCGCTGGCCCAGCTCGTCGACGACCATCAGGTTCTCCCGGGCGGTCAGGAACGGCACCAGGTTGACCGACTGGAAGACGAAGCCCACCATGCGCTGCCGGAACCGGGTCAGCTCGCGGTCGCCGTAGCCCGAGATGTCCTCGCCGGCCACCACGATCCGGCCCGCCGTGGCCTTCAGGATCCCGCCTGCGATCGAGCAGAGGGTGGTCTTGCCCGACCCCGACGGGCCGACGAGGGCGACGATCTCGTCGCCGCCGACGGTGAGGGTCGCGTGGTCGAGGGCCACCACGTCCGAGCCGTCACCCATGGTGTAGACCTTGCGCACGTCGGTCAGCTCGAGGGCGTTCACGAGATCGTTCCTATGGCCGATGCCGGGTCGACCTTGAGGACCCGGCGCAGCGAGAAGAGGCAGCCCGCCAGCGCGGCGGCCACCAGCAGAAGGGTGCTGGACACGATCCGGGACGGGGTGACGTAGAGCGGGACCCCTCCCGGCGGGATGAGGGCGTCGAGCGCCACGATGGTCACCGCCGCTATGACCGAGGCGATGGCGGTGACCACCACCGCCTGCACGATCAACCCGCCGAACAGCGTGCCGGAGCGGGCCCCGAGGGCCTTGAGCACCCCGTACATCCCGGCCCGCTCCACGGTGATCAGGGCGAAGAACAGAGCGATCACGACGAGGCCGATGACGATCGTGACCCCGATGATCTGGTTGAACGTGCTCTGCTGCTCGGACACACCGGGGATGGCGTTGACCGCGGCGTCGATGGTGT
>JAHELU010000286.1 GCA_024644005.1 Acidimicrobiales bacterium
GCGGGGTCAGGACGAGCACCAGCGCCACCATGTTCATGGCCATCAGCAACCGGTACCAGCGCTGGATCAGGTGATAGTCCGTGGCGGCGACCACCGAGACCAGACCGCCCCCTGCAGCCAGGAAGGCCAGTTGGCGGAACCCGAATCCGAGGTCGTCGGTCGGTCCCCTGGCCGCGCTGAAGACCAGTACGGCCCCGAACACGGCGATCGCCCCGGTGGCGAGGGCCAGGGGCCAGTGGATGCGGCGGACCGCGGTCGACGAGGCACAACCTGGCGACAGCGGGATGGGCGCGGTCATCCTCGTCCCCCTCCTCGGCCGACGACGGCCGGAGCGGCGGCCGCGATGGCGGACCCGTCGGCCCCGATCCCCGCGACCGCACTGTCGACACCCAGCACCCATTCGAAGAAGTGCCGGGCCACCGGGGCGGCGGCAACGCCACCGAAGCCCGCCTCCTCCAGCACCACGGCGAACGCGTAGCGGGGATGCGGCCAGGGTCCGAAGCCTGCGAGCAGGGCATTGTCGGCCTGACCGCTCGTCTCGGCCGTGCCGGTCTTGGCGGCGAGGGAGAACCGGTCGTGCGGGAACCCCTCGAAGGCGTCGGCGGCCGTACCCGACACCGGGACGTCGAGCAACCCGTCGACGATGGCGCCCAGGGCCTCGGCGTCGAGCGGCTCCTCGGCGACCACCCGGGGGCGGAACGCCAGGATCGTGGCACCGGTGACGCCGTCGGCGACCCGCTCGACGATACGGGGCTGGTACCGGACCCCGCCGGTGGCCAGGGTGGCGTAGAGATTGGCAAGCTGGAGTGGGGTGACCAGCAGACCGCCCTGCCCGATCGCCAGGTTCACGTTGTCGCCGGTGTACCAGCGCGGGTCGGGGAAGGCGTCAGGGTAGCGGTCGTGATCCGCTCGACGCTGACCCGGTCCGGGGATCCGGCCGCTGGCCTCGGCCGGCAACTCGATCCCAGCGGGCTCACCGAGGCCGAAGGCCGCTGCCGTCTCCTGGATGATCTCGGGACCGAACCGCTCCCGGTCGACCCAGAACCGCTCCCCGAGCGAGTAGAAGTAGGTATCGCTCGATCGGGCGAGCGCGGATCGCACGTCGACCGGACCCAGCACGGCGCCCCGAGCGTTCCGGAACACGCAGCCCTTCGTGGCCGCCGCTGCCCGGCAGCCGGACAACCTGTACGAACCTCGGTCGTCCCAGATCTCGTACTGTCCCCTCGCTCCTGCGGTGAGGGCGGCATAAGCCGGAATCGGCTTGAACGTCGACCCCGCCGGATAGAGACCGGTCGTGACCCGGTTGAGGAAGGGATCGTCGGGATCGGACAACAATTCTTGCGCCGCTCGCTCCTCGAGGCCGAACACGAAGTCCGACGGATCGAACCCTGGGAACGATGCCAGCGCCCAAACCGCACCGTCGCCCGGATCGATCGCCACGAAGCTGCCGGCCGGAGCGGGCGTGTCCGGATCCTCCGACGTGATCGCCAGCTGGGAGCGGAGCGACGCCTCGGCCGCCCGCTGGAGGTCGACATCGAGGGTCAGGTGCACGTCATTGCCGGGCCGGGCCGCCTGGGTGACCTCGATGGTCCGCACGATCCGGTTGCCCGAGTCGACCTCGACCTGCCGGATCTCCGGCACCCCCCGCAGCTGCCGTTCGAAGATCCGTTCGAGTCCTGCCCGACCGATCTCGCTCCCGGCCCTGTAGCGGTCGGCGGGGTCGATCCTGTTCAGCTCCAGCGCCTCCTCGTCATCGCCGACGGTGCCCAGGTAGCCGAGCACGTGGGCGGCGGACGGGCCGTAGGGATACGTCCGCACCGGACGGGCGATCACGTCGAAGCCAGGCAGGTCCCGCTCGGTCAGCGCGATCCACAGCTCGACCGAAACGTCCTCGGCCACCGTCAACGGCTCGAGCGCCTGACGGCGAGCGCGCTCGAACAGCCGCTCCAGGGACTGACGATCGATCGGCCGACCGGCCAGGGTGAGCTCGTCGGCCACCGCCACGAACACCGACCGCCGATCGCTCGAGCTCCGGTCCGCCAGGGCCTCCCAGTCCAGCGTGACGGTGAAGGAGGTCCGGGTCCCGGCAAGGACTCGGCCCTCGACGTCGAGGATCCGTCCCCGGGGGGCCGGCGTCTCGATGACCCGGACGCGATTGCCGGTGGCGATCTCCCTGTAGCCGTGACCGCCGAGCAGCTGGAGGTAGGCCAAGCGGGCTGCGAGGAGGAGGAAGGCCACCGCAACCAGTGCGGCCAGGAGGTCGAATCGGGTCGGGTCGTTCCACCGCTTCGACCGATCGGACGACAGCAACGGCCCGGACCGCACCCAGGGGCCGATCATGACCAGCGAGCCGACGGTGGCACCGCCGGCCGATCACCGATCCCGGGGCTTCCGAGGCCCTTGCGACCCCCGAGCACCGCCGTGAGCGGGACGACGACCACGATCGTCCACAGCGTGACCTGGACGACCCGGCCGGTGATGCCCGGCGGTGCCGATCCAGCGGCGATCGCCGTCGCCGCCAGCAGCACCGCTGTGGCCGTGACGGCTTGCACCGCGGCCAACCAGGCGACGAGCTCGGTCCTGGTCCTGAGGCCGCTCACCGGAACGGCGGCCGCCACGGGTCCCAACAGGCTGTAAGCCAGCCCGTGGATCCCGAACAGTCGCAGCTGGAAGGCGTCGACGGCGAGACCGAAGACGAGGCCGATCACCACCGCATCGGCGGGCCTGGTGAGAGCCAGCGCAGCCGCCACCGCCAGCGGGAGGTCGAGGTGGCGCAACAGGGTCAGGTCGCCACTGTCGACGATGAGTACCTGCACGGCGGCAACGGTGAACCCGGTGAGTGCCAGCCTGAGTGTCGAGAGGAGCGTCATGCGGGTGGGTCGACCAGGAGCACCGTGAGGTAGCCGAGCCGGTCGAGGTCGGCGAGCGGTATCAGCTCCAGCCGGTCGAGTTCGATCTCGTCGACGGGCGCAGCAGCCTCTCCGTCGACCACCTCGCCGTCGACCGAGCGGCCTGGGCCGGCCGGGCTCGGCCGGGTCGATCCGGGGCGAACCGCCAGTGTCCCGACGGGGATACCGGCCGGGAACGCGCTCCGGTCGACGCCGCTCGTCACGAACCGCTGGCCGTCGATCACACCGAGCCGGATCGATTCCGCCAGCTCCGGCGCAGGCTGCAGCCGGAGGCGGCCATCCGGCCGGCCGATCGCCAGCCCCAGCCCGTTGTCGCTCCTGACCCCGACCGCCACCTCGACATCGGTGATCAGCCGTATCAGTGACCGGCCGCCCGTGGTCAGCTCGACCGTCCCGACGAGGCCGGACCCGGTCACGACCGGCATGCCTCGGCCGATCCCGGCGTCCTCGCCCTTGTCGATCTCAACGATCCGCTCCATCGCTGTGCGTCGATCGGCCACCACTCTGGCACTGACCCGATCCACGTCTCCCAGGTACTCGATCTCGGTGGCCTCGAGCACCGCCCGCAGCTCCACTTCGATGTCGGGGATCCCGTGCAGCCGACCCTCCAACTCCGCCACCCGCCGCCGCAGTCGATGGTTCTCGGCCAC
>JAHELU010000130.1:0-13273 GCA_024644005.1 Acidimicrobiales bacterium
ACAGGATGCCGATGGGCAGATCGGCCACCTGGACGACGGTCTCACGGCCGAAGATGGTGACCTGACCGCCGTTGCCGCCAGAGAAGTCGCCGGCGACGGGGATGATGGCGAACGTGAGGAACGCCGGTACGAGCGACAGGTAGGGGGCCAGCTGGAAGACGAAGCGGTCGGCCCGGGTGGGGATGATGTCCTCCTTGAAGAAGAGCTTTATCCCGTCCGCCAGGGTCTGGAACAACCCGAACGGGCCGGCCACGTTCGGCCCGATGCGGTTCTGGAGCCGGCCGACCACCTTGCGCTCGAACCAGACCATCAGCAACACCGAAACGAGCAGCACGACGAAGGCCACCGCCGCCTTGCCGACGGCCAACAGCAGGTCACCGAAGTCGACCGCGCCGTCCGACAGGTAGAGGTCGGCCATCAATCCCCCTCCGGAACCCGGATCTGGATCTCGGTGATCGGGCGACCGGCCGCCAGCAGCTTCCGGACGTCGAAGCCGGGCAGTCGGGCCGGCAGCCATGCGGTGTGGGGGGCCACCGACTGGTCGACGACGAAGGGCAGATCGAACGAGATGTCACCCTGGTCGACGGTGACGTAGTCGTGATCGAGCAGGTTCATCACCTGGACGTCCGACGGGGACAGGTGGAGCTCGGCACTCGGGGCCAGCCCCGCCAGCGACGGCGATCGCTGCACCAGCGTCCCCAGATCCCACAGCTTCCTGTCGACCACCAAACCGAGACCGTAGCTCGAAGTGGGCGGGGCCGACGCCGCTTCCCCGAATTCGAGGTCCCAGTTGCGGACCGGTCGCAGCAGCGGTCCGTCGTCGGCCGATGCGAGGCCGGCCCAGTCGACCTCGGCCAGCGAGCCGACCGATTCGCCCATCTCGGCACGCAGCTGGTCGAGGGAGTCGATGCCGAGGTCCGGGCCGATGGCGGCCGACAGCTCGGCGGCGATCATCCAGTCGGGTCGAGCCAGCCCGGGGGCGGTGACCTTGGCGGTCAGCGGGCTGAGCCGCCCCTCGATGTTGCAGAACGTGCCGTCGCTCTCGCCGAACAGCGCCGCCGGCAACAGGATGTCGGCTCGCGACGACGAGGCGGTGACGAAACCGTCGACGGCGACGATCGTCTCGACGCGGTCGAAGGCCTCCCGCACCAGGGCCGCATCCGGGAAGTCCTCGATCGGGTCCGCGCCGAGCAGGACGAGCGTGTCGATGTCGCCCGCCGCAGCGGCACGGAGGATGCCGTCGGTGTCCTTGCCCTCGAATACCGGGGTGCTCGTCCAGTGGTCCGGGAGGACATCCCGGTTGCGGACCCCGCCGGGGAGGAAGCTCGGCGTGAGACCCATCTCGAGGGCGCCGTTCACGTTGCCCCGCCGTAGCGCCGGCAGGTAGGTGGCGTTGGGCACGAGCCTACGGATCCCGCCGACTGCGTCTGCGGTGTAGCGGGCCGACTCTGCGAGGTTGGCCCGACCGAACACCACCGAGACCGACCGGTTGCCGGTCAGCATCGTCCTGGCCCGGCGCAGCTGGAACGGATCGACCGACCCGATCGCGTGCTCGACGTCGTTGTCGGCGATCGCGGCCAGGACCCGACCGACGGTTCCCGGAGCCGTCCGCAGCCGGATCGCGGCCAGGTCGGAGAGGCTGGACTCCCGGGGCGTGATCTCGATCAGGCTGGCGCCGTCCTCCACGATCGCATGCCGGATCCGGAGATACAGCGACGGCAGCTCCTCCTTCGGGTCGGCCGACATCAACACGATGACCCCACCCGGCCGGCAGACATCGGCGATCGTGGCCCTGGGCAGACCGAGCGCCAGCGCCGCCGGCACGCCGTCACCGAGCTGGGCGTCGACGTGGTCGGTGCCGATGACGCCCTTGGCGAGCTTGGCCCAGGCGTACTGGCTCTCGAGGCTCAGCCTCGAACCGCCGATGATGGCCACCCGCTCCGGCTCGGTCCGCATCGCCCTCGCTGCAGCCTTGACGGCATCGGTCCATCGGCTCGGGCGGAGCTCGTCACCCTCTCGGATCTGGGGCTCGACGATCCGATCCTCGGAGTTGGTTGCCTCGTAGGTGAACCGGTCCTTGTCCGACAGCCAGCCCCAGTTCACCGCTTCGCTGTCGAGTCCCAGGATCCGAACCAGCTTGTTCTGCGACGACTGTACGACGACCCGGGCCCCGGTGGCATCGACCGTGGCCGTCGATTCGACGGCTTCGAGGTCCCAGGGACGGGCCTTGAACCGGTACGGCGACGAGGTGAGCGCACCGACCGGGCAGATCTGCACGGTGTTGCCGCTGAAGTAGGAGGCGAACGGATGGTCGGGGAAGGTGTTGACCTCGGTCTGGGAACCGCGGTCGATGAAGTGGATCAGCGGATCGCCGGCCACCTCGGAGGCGAACCGGGTGCAGCGGTCGCAGAGGATGCACCGCTCGCGGTCCAGCTCGACCAGGTCGCTGATCGGGATGGGCTTCTCGTAGTGCCGCTTCTCCTCGATGAAGCGGCTCTCCCCGGGACCGAAGGCGTAGGCGTTGTCCTGCAGTGGGCACTCGCCGCCCTTGTCGCAGACCGGGCAGTCGAGCGGGTGGTTGATCAGCAGGAACTCGAGCACCCCGTCCTGGGCCTGCTTGGTGGCCTCGGACTCGGTCTCCACCGCCATCTCCGGCGTCACCGGCAGCATGCAGCTCGGCTGGAGCGTCGCGCCGCGGCCCGTGTCGACCTCGACGAGACACATCCGGCACATGCCGACCGGACGCATCCGGTTGTGGTAGCAGAACCGTGGAATGTGGACGCCGTGCCGCTCGCAGGCCTCGATCAGCAGCTCGCCCTCTCTGGCCTCGAACACCGTCCCGTTCAGGGTGAACGGGACACCGGTCACCGCTTCGGTACCGGCGTCATCGGTCGCCGTCATGACCGACCTCCAGGCGACAACGATCTCAGCAAACGACGTTCGGTCGACAGACCGAACTCGCAGAACGGCTGCTCCGCAGCCGTGACGCCATCGGTCGCCGTCATGCGTGCACTTCCTCCGCCTCCGCCTCGCTCATCGACGTCTCGCCGTCGGTGCGCTGCTCGTGCTGGTCCGACACAGCCGGCGCAACCGGCATCTTGGCTTCGAACTCATGGCGGAACCGGCGGATCGCCGAGACGATCGGTGCCACCGAGGACGGACCGAGCGGGCAGATGGTCGTCTGCTTCGGCGGGAACGGCACGGCGGTCAAGCCCTCGGCCTCGAACGCAGCGGCCGGGTAGTCGCCCGGGCTGATCTGGGACCCGATGTCGAGCAGGAGATCGATGTCGCTCGGTCGACCGTTGCCGTCCATGATGCGCTGCAATATCTGCTCCTCCCAGGTGGTGCCCTCCCGGCAGGGTGTGCACTTGCCGCACGACTCCCTGGCGAAGAATCGGACCACCCGGAGGCAGGCCTTGACCGCATCGGTGGTGTGGTCCATGACCACGAGGGCTCCCGACCCGAGCATCGAGCCGGCAGCGCCGACCTCGGCGGCCTCCAGCTTCAGGTCGAGCTGCTCCGGGAAGAACCACGGGGCCGAGCCGCCGCCGGGGATGAACATCTTCAGCTCGTTGCCCGCCGCGATGCCCTGGCAGTAGTTGTCGCCGTAGAAGAGGTCCCGGAAGGTGACGACGCCCTGCTCGACCTCGTAGACGCCGGGCCGGTTCACGTGACCGCTGATCGCCAGCATCCTGGTGCCCGGCGAGCGCTCGGACCCGAGCTGCCTGTAGGCGTCGACCCCGTTGGTGAAGATCCACGGCAGGTTGGCCAGCGTCTCGACGTTGTTCACGATGGTGGGCTTCATGTAGAGGCCCTTGGCTGCGGGAAAGAACGGGGGCTTGAGGCGCGGCATGCCCCGATTGCCCTCGAGGCTCTCGATCAGCGCCGTCTCTTCGCCGACGATGTAGGCACCGGCCCCCCAGTGGAGCACGATGTCGATGCCGACGTCGGTACCCATGATGTCCTTGCCCACGTAGCCGGCGGCGTAGGCGTCGTTCAGCGCCTGGGCGAGCCGCTCCTGGGCGAGCGCCATCTCGCCTCTGACGTAGAGGAAGCAGGTGTTGAGCCCCAGCGCGTAGCAGGTGATGATGCAGCCCTCGATCAGCTGGTGGGGGTCCCGCTCCATGAGCAGCCGGTCCTTGTAGGTGCCCGGCTCGGACTCGTCGCCGTTGACCACGAGATAGCGAGGCCACACCGCGGGCATGAAGCCCCACTTGATGCCAGCCGGGAAGCCGGCCCCGCCACGACCGAGCAGGATCGCCTCCTTGACCTGGGCTGCGGCATCGGCCGGCTCCATCTGCAGGACCGCCCGCAGCGCGCTGTAGCCACCCGTCGCCTCCGAGCGTTCGAGCGTGTAGCTGTCGGGGTGGAGGAACCGGCTCGTCACCACCTTCGGGCCCTCGTTGTCCACGTAGCCGGTTGCATGGGAGACGTATGCGTTCGTTGCCATCTACGATCCTCCTCCGGCTCCGCCGTCGGCGGCCGGTTGCCTGGCCGTGAACCAGGCCGGGGTCCCGGCCAGCTCCGGCCGCTCGATGCCCGCGATCCGATCCGGGCCGATGTGCTGGCGAATCCGGCCGAGCGTGCCGTGGGCCGGGATGTCGGTCCGGGACCCTGCCCGCAGGTCGGCGAGCAGCCGGTCGAAGTCGTCGTTGTCCAGCCGGTACTCGTAGCGATAGTTCACCTGCAGGCACGGGGCCTCGGTGCAGGCGGCGATGCACTCGACGTCCTCGATGGTGAACAGGCCGTCGTCGGTGGTCCCGCCGGAGCGTATGCCGAGGCGCTCCTCGGCGTGGTGGAGCAGCTCCTCGCCGCCGTTGAGCAGACAGGAGATGTTGGTGCAGATGTTGATCACGTAGCGCCCGACCGGCTCCAGCTTGAACATCTCGTAGAACGAGCACGTCCCGAGGACCTCGGCGGGAGTCAGGTGGAGCAACTCGGCGATGTGCTCCATGGCATCCTCGGCCACGTAGCCGTCCTGGTGCTGGGCCAGATGGAGCAACGGGATCAGCGCCGACTTCGGCCGCGGGTAGTACCCGATTATCTCGCGGGCCAGGAGGACATTGGATGCGGTCAGCCGACTCATGGAGCGGCCGTTTCTGGCCGACGGCGCCACGTCACCGGTCTACCTCGCCCAGGATCGGGTCGACGCTGGAGATAATGGCGACCGCATCGGCGATCAGGCTATCGGCCATCATGTGAGGCATTGTTTGCAGATTGACGAAGCTTGGCCCCCGAATGTGCATGCGATACGGCTTCGGTCCGCCGTCGGACACGATGTAGCAGCCGAGCTCGCCCCGGGGCGACTCGACCGCCACATACACCTCGCCCTCGGGGACCTTGAACCCCTCGGTGAAGATCTTGAAGTGGTGGATCAGCGCCTCCATCGACTCGTCGATGCGGGCCCGGGGCGGCGGCGTGACCTTGCGGTCCTCGGACCGGTAGTCACCCTTCGGCATCTTGTCGAGGATCTGGTGGACGATGCGGATCGACTCGCGGATCTCGTTCAGGCGGATGGCATAGCGATCGAACGAGTCGCCGTACGAGCCGACGACGACGTCGAAGTCCACCTCGGGATAGGCCAGGTACGGCATGTCCCGTCGCAGGTCCCAGGCCACACCGGTCGAGCGCAGGATCGGGCCGGTGGCGGACAGGGCGATCGCCTCCTCCGAGGAGATGACCCCGACGCCCTGCAGTCGCTCCCGCCAGATCGGCTGGCCGGTCATCAGGATGTCGTACTCCTCGAGCCGGGGCGGCAGCATCTCCAGCAGGTGGAGCACGTCGTCCCGCCAGCCGTCCGGCAGATCGGCGGCGACGCCGCCGACGCGGATGTAGTTGTGGTTCATCCGCAGGCCGGTGACCTTCTCGAAGAACCGCAGCACCTGCTCCCGCTCCCGCCAGCCGTAGATCATCATCGACACGGCGCCGAGGTCCATGCCGTTGGTCGCCATGAACAGCAGGTGCGACGCGATGCGGTTCATCTCCGTCATCAGCATGCGGATCCACGTGGCCCGCTCCGGGATCTCGATCCCGATGAGCTCCTCGACCGCCAACGAGAACACCAGCTCGTTGAACAGCGGCGCTGCGTAGTCCATGCGGGTGACGTTCGTCGGCCCCTGGAGGTAGGTGAGGGTCTCCCCGGTCTTCTCCATGCCGGTGTGGAGGTAGCCGATGATCGGCTTGGAGCGGATGACGGTCTCGCCGTCGAGCTCCAGCATCAGCCGCAGCACCCCGTGGGTCGACGGGTGGGACGGACCCATGTTCATCAGCATGGTCTGGTCGTTCTCGTCGGCCAGCGGCTCGCTCTCTGCGATCTCGGCCGCTCTGACCTCGGACATCCGTAGCACCGACTCCCGCCTCGGGAGGAGGTGGAGCTGGCCCTGGTCCGGCGAGGCGCTCTCGGTTTCGCTCTTGTTCTCGGTGACGGTCATGCTCGCTTCGCCGATCTCAGTTGGCTGGCGCTTTGAACTGGACGGGGATGGCCCCGACGACGTAGTCCTTGCGCAGCGGGTGGCCCTCCCAGTTCTCCGGCATCAGGATGCGCGACAAGTCGGGATGGCCGATGAAGGTGATGCCGAACAGGTCGAACACCTCCCGCTCCAGGTAGTCGGTGCCGGGATAGATGCGATAGAGCGACCCGATCGTCGGATCGTCTGCGGGGATCTGGATCCTGGCCCTGATCCGGTCACGCCGGGCGTGGGAGATGAACGATGCGACGACCTCGAATCGCTCGGGAGCGATGCCGGGCGGCAGCTCCCGGCGGCCGACGTGGGCCAGATAGTCGACTGCGGTCACGTCGACGCACATGTTCCAGCCGTCCGCCAGCAGCTCGGACGCCACGTCCAGCCAGCGGTCCCGGTCGACGTGGATGACCCGCTGGCCCCGGGAGTGGGTGACCGCACAGCCGTAGGCGGTCTCCACCCCGTCCTCGCTCGTCTCTTCGATCTCGGTCTCCGTCTCGGCGTCGTCGGTCGGCTCGGTCACGAGTCCCTCCCCAGCGACACCAGCTTCGGCTCGCCCTGCCCGTCGCGCTGCTCGATCACGATGTTGGCGCCGGCTCCGGTCTCCGATCGTCGGCGGAGCAGCTCACCGGTCTCGATCTGGCGGTGGAGCGTGTCGATGGCGTGGATCAGGGTCTCGGGGCCCGGCGGGCAGCCAGGGGCGTAGACGTCGACGGGCACGATCTGGTCGACACCCTGCACGATGGCGTAGTTGTTGAACATGCCGCCGCTGGAGGCGCACACCCCCATCGAGATGACCCACTTCGGCTCCATCATCTGGTCGTAGATCTGGCGCAGGACCGGGGCCATCTTCTGGCTCACCCGCCCGGCGACGATCATGACGTCGGCCTGACGGGGCGAGGCCCGGAACACCTCCATGCCCAGCCGTGCAATGTCGTAGTGCGACCCGCCGGTGGCCATCATCTCGATGGCGCAGCAGGCCAGGCCGAAGGTGGCCGGCCACGACGATCGGGCCCGCGACCAGTTCACCAGCTTCTCGAGCGGAGCGGTGATGACGTTGTGGTCGAGACCGGCCAGGCCGTCGTCCTGCATGTTCTTGATCAGCCCCATGGGAGCACCACCTCGTCGAGAGCTGCGACGCAACCCGGGTTCCTGGTGAGACGACGCCGCACCATCAAGCTGGGACCTCGGCGCCCGAGGTCTCGGATCGCTCGGTCTGCTCGCTCACCGCGCTCGCGACTTCGGCCCGCTCGATCGGATCGAGCGCAGGGCGGGCCTCCTCGATCCGGCCCTCGAGCCCGACCCGGCGCACGGTCGACGTGAGGGTCCGATCGGCGGAGCGCATCAGGCTCTGCCGCCGCGACACCTGGAGGGGACCCCAATCGAGGGCACCCTTGGCGATGAGGTAGACGAACGACTCGAACACGAGCGCCGAGAAGATCAGGATGGCCACGAGCCCGGCGAAGCCGAGCCGGTCGTTGGCGATGGCCCACGGGTAGAGGAAGACGATCTCGATGTCGAAGATCACGAACAGCATCGCCACCAGGTAGAACCGCACCGGGAACCGCTCCGGCGGCTCGCGACCGGGGATGATGCCGCACTCGTACGGGGCGTACTTCTCCACTGTCGGGTTGCGCGGCGCCAGCAGCTTCGAAGCGACGAAGCTCACTGCGGCGAACAGCGCAGCCAGGATCAACAGGGCCAGGACCGGCAGGTACTGGGCCATGATGTCCTCCTGTTCTCGGGTCGGGGCGTTCTCGGATCGGTGCGTTGTCGGGGCGGCGGCCCGACTCGGCGCGCCGCCCACTGCTGGTCGGTCGTGCTGCCTACGTTAGTCAGATGATGGTGCTCGGACAGTGTTGTGGAGCCGGGTCGGTGGCCGGCCGAGCTAGTCGGCCGCCGCCGTGACCTCGTCCAGGCGTCGATCTCGATTGTGAAGGGTCCAGGCGAACACGGCAAACAGCAGACCGGTGGCCACCGTGAACATGAACGGGGTGAACCGGAGGCCGCTGATCAGGTTGGGGAACGGACCGCCCCGATCCCGCTCCATTATCACCGAGACCAGGGCCCCCTCCGGGTTGACCTCGGCCACCGGCGGCGGCTGTCCCGGGAAGGCCGGCTTGTTGATCGTCTCCTGGGCCTGGATGACGATCAGCTCACGACTGTGGACCGGATTGAGGAAGGTCTCGTCGAAGAAGTGCAGCACGCGATCGATCACGTTCGGGTTGTCGACCAGGACCGGCTTGCCGCCAGTGGTGAACCCCCCGAACTGGAGCGGCAGGTACTCGCCGGTGGCGAAGATCTCCTCCTCGACCAGGAACTGGTCGGCCGACGCCTGGGCCTCGCCCCGGACCGAGTCGGAGGTCGTCAGGTAGCGCCAGCCGCCGAGGTCCACCTCCTTCGACCGCTCGAGGGCCGCAACCTGAGCGGCATCGGGATCATCGGCTTCGACCGACACGTCGACGCCGGCAAGTTCCTGGGCCACCTCGACCTCGGAGAAGAGGAGCCCGTCGTCGGTGTCGTCCGGGTCGTCGATGTTGATCTCGACCAGGTCCCAGCCGGCCGGGTCGCCCCGCCAGCCGATCCCGTAGACCGTCCACACGATGCCCATCAGGAACATCCAGCCGAACAGTCCCGCTGCGGCGATCAACATGCCGCCCCGGACCCCGGTGTTCGTGGCGATCAGCAGGTAGGTCCCACCGACGAGCACCACGAAACCGGCCAGGACGCTCAGGAAGCCCCGGAAGAACGGATCGAACCCGATGCCGTCGATGAAGGCCAAGTGGTCGATGGCCAGGAGGTTCGCCAGCAGCATCACAGCCCCCGCTCGTAGTCGACGACGGCCTGGATCAGCTCCGGCGGCAGGATCTTGCCGAATCCCGGCATCATGCCGGCCGCGCTGAGGCCGCCTTCACCGTAGCCGGTACCGGCCTCGGCGCCGTTGTAGATGAAGTCGTAGTGGGCCTGGCTCGTTCTCGGCGGCATCTCCACGACGTCGCAGTCTGCCGCGATCCGACCGTCCTCCAGCACCAGGGCACCAGCACCCACCTGCTCGACCGTGAGCGGCTCGGGATCGATGAAGTTCCCGCTCTCGTCGGTCACCAGCTCGGCGTCGGGAGCGAACGGGTAGACGCCAGCGGACTCCGACTCCCACAGTCCCGACACGAAACCGCAGTCGGCCAGGTCGCCGGCCTGGGCCTCGCCTCCCTCCCCTGCGGCTGGACCGAGGATCAGGTACTCCTCGCCAGCCTCGTTGACGGGCCTGTTGCTGGTGTCGAGACTGATCCTGGTGCCGTCCATGGCCTCGATGTAGGTCCCGTCGTAGCCCTCGGGATTGCCGGGCTCGACCACGGTGATCTGCCCGGTGTCCAGCTGGGCCAATGTGTACCAGGAGCCATCAGGCCGGAGCCAAGTGTCGTCGGGGAACCGGTTCTTGACCGAGCCACCGCACAGGTTGAAGCCGATACCGGACGGGTCTCCACCGCCACAACCGGCCACTCCATCGTCGAGCACGTTTGGCGCGACATCGATGCCGAGCGACCAGCCACCGGTGTGACAGCGACCACACGAGTAGGCACCGGCGCCGAAGTCCCGCTGCAGGCCAAGGTTGAATACCGCTTCGCCGACGGTCTCGTACTCGCCGTCGGCCAGCGACCGGGCCACCTCGGCCTCGATGGTCTCGGTCAGCGCCGCCGCCTCGGCCGCTGCCTCGAGGCTCTCGTCGTCCTGGGGGTTGTCCGTGCCAGCGAGGGCGATGTCGAGGGGATCGAGGCTCTGCAGCTGGAGGGTCCGCAGGTAGATGATGATGTTGTCGATCTGCTGGGTTGTGAGCGGCCCGCCGCCGATCGTGCCCCAAGCCGCCATCGGCGATCCCGGTCGACCGAAGTTGAGCACGTAGCGGACCTCTTCGTCGGTGTAGCGCAGCAGCACGTTGTTGAGGGCCGGGGCCTTCCAGCTGGCGTTGGCGACGAACTGACCGTCGGCGTCCAGGAGGACGTAGGCGGCGCCACCACCGACCCCGCCGCCGGCGTGGCAGTTGATGCACTGAGCTCCCCCGGTGTAGCTGTCCTCGCCTCGAACCTCGAACGACAGGTTGTAGGCGTCGACTGCGCCATCCTGGCGACCGGGCTCGGCCAGCCAGTAGAACGGCAGGGTGATCGCCAGCAGGGCCAGCATCACGAGCGCGAAGCTCAGCGAGCGGTCGAGCTTCTCCCCCTCGAGCTCCTCGTCAGAGAGGTACTCCTTGCGGTTGGCCGCCAGCTCCAGCTCGGAACCGAGCTCGGGCCGGGCCCTGACGATGTTCCAGATGAAGACGGCGACGAAGCCGATGAAGACGATCGCCGCGACCGAGAGGCCGATTGCCCTGAAATCGGCAGCGAGCACATATGCGGCGAGCATCAGTGGCCGCCACCCGCTCCGAGGCAGTTCGGGCCCTCGGCCTCCTGGCCGGTGGTGTTGGTCCCGATCGGCGGGCCTTGGATCACGTTGCCGGTGTCGACCAGCAACTCGTTCGAGGCGTTGACCTCCATCGGGAAGCGGTCCATGCCACGAGGAGCGGGACCGCCCTTCTTCTCACCCACCTGGTTGTACTGCGAGCCGTGACACGGGCACTCGAACCACTGGGAGGTCTGGCACTCGGGGACCCGGCACCCCAGGTGGGGGCAGGTCTGGAAGAGGGCGACGACACCGGCCTCCAGCCCTTCGGACACCTGCGGCCAGAAGCTGTAGGTGCTCTGGGCCTTGGCCAGCGCGCTCGGCGGGTAGTCGGTGAGCCACATCCGGCCCTCCGGGAAGTAGAAGAAGCCACCACCGGCGACGATCGCGTCCTTGATGTCGGGGACCTTGCCCGCGTTGATCTTGGCCCCGAACCCCTCGGTCGGCCGGGGCCACAGCTGGGCCAGCACCGCTGCACCGAAGGCGGCGAGGGCCAGCGAGAACATGGCGACGATGCCCCGGTTGAGGAACTGGCGGCGGCTGACGCCGAGCGTCTCGGGGTCCGGCGGTACGTAGACCACCGGCGGTCGATCCTCGGCCGGGACGAGCTCGCCGGACCGTTCCGCTCTGGCCGCCGCCTCGATGGCCGAGCCGGACAGCTGCTCACCGGCCTGACCGGTGGCCGCCGCGTCCACCGACATGGCGGGCACGGCCGCCCGCTGGGCGGCCGCGGACCGGTCCCGCTTGACGGTCTCGCCCGAGAGCTGACCGATGGCGGTCTCGGTGTCGCGCCGGCGGAACGTGGTGGCCACCACCACGAGCGCCAGTACCGCGAGGACGGCGATGCCGATGAACACGAACATGTGGAGCTCCTGTCCTAGAGATCGAAGAAGATGCCCTCGACCCAGGGAAACACGAAGTTGAACCCGGGACCGCGGAAGAACGAACCGATGATGACCAAGACCGCCCAGAACATCATGAAGAGGGTGAACACCGAGACCGCGAACTTGCGGTCCTCGGGCTTGTTGCTGGGGTTCTTGTCGATGTAGGGGGCGAGCATGAGGGCGAATAGCCCGATGCCGGGGATCGTAACGCCGGCCACCATCGGATGGAACATGGTGAGCAGTTCCTGGAGACCGAGGAAGTACCACGGGGCCTTCGACGGATTCGGGGTGGCGTTGACGTCGGCCAGCCGCAGCAGCGGAGCGTTGACGAAGATCGAGAAGAACGTCAGGAAGGCGGTGACCGCCAGGGAGGCGCCGAACTCGACCACGATCAGGTGGGGCCAGGTGTGGACCTTGTCGAGCGGCTTGGCCTTGATGTCCTGTATGGAGCCGGACTTGACCACCGTCAGCAGCCGCTGGGTGTGACCGGCGGGCCCGGTCATCGAGGCCATGGGGGCCGGTGCGGTCGCCGTGGCCACCGCGGTCGCGGCGGCGGCGGCCGCGGCGACGGCGGTGGAGGCGGTGGCACCCTCGCTCTCGCGCTGCTTCGCCGATTTCGACCGTTGCAGGAGGTGCTCGGGGATCTTGCTGGCCGCGCCGGTCGCGGCGGAGCCCCCGCCGTCCGCTGCAGGAGGGGCGCCCTCGGCCGCCTCGGCGGCGTCACCGGCTCCTTCCGCCTTCTTGCGGGCCTCTGCAGCCCGCTTCCTGAGATGCTCCGGGATTTCAGTCATGAAGACAACCTGTGGATCGGATCTAGAGGGGACCGGAAATGCCGCCGTCCTTGCGGACACGCCAGAAGTGGATGGCCATGAAGATGACGGTGACGAACGGGACGAACAACACGTGCAACACGTACCATCGCAGCAGCGTGTCGGTACCGATCACGCTTCCGCCGAGCAGCACGAACTTGACCTGGGTACCGAACACGGGGGTGAAGCCCATCATGTTGGTGCCGACCGTGACCGCCCACAGCGCGAGCTGGTCCCACGGCAGCAGGTAGCCGGTGAACGACAGCAACAGCGTCAGGGTCAGCAGGATGACGCCGATCACCCAGTTGAACTCCCGTGGTGCCTTGTAGGCGCCGTGGTAGAAGACCCGGGCCATGTGCAGGAAGACGGAGATCACCATCAGGTGGGCGCCCCATCTGTGCATGTTCCTGACCAGCAGACCGAAGGCGATCTGGGTCTGGAGGGCCTCGATATCGTCCCAGGCCTGGGTGGCGGACGGGGTGTAGAAGAACATCAGGAAGATGCCGGTCACCGTCAACAGGATGAACAGGAAGAAGCTCAGCCCGCCGAGGCAGAGGGTGTAGCTGACCTTCACCGCATGGCGCTTCACCTTCACCGGATGCAGGTGGTAGAGCACGCTGTTCATGATCACGTACGACCGGTTCCGGGGGCTGTCGGTGTAGCCCTTCCTGAACACCGAACCGGG
>JAHELU010000130.1:13283-14351 GCA_024644005.1 Acidimicrobiales bacterium
GAGCCCTGGATCGAGTCCGAGAGCTGGCTGGCCTGGGACTGCAGCTTCTCGACCAGTGTCGGTTGATCTTGAATCGACTTTGCCATGGTGTTGCGGGGTCCTGTCGGTCAGTCCGGGCGTGGGGTGCGGGTCGTTCGGTCTCGGCTCAGGCCAGGCGCATGCCGTAGCCGTAGCCGTAGGAGGTCATTCGTTGGTGGAGGTCGCCGGTGGGGTTCGGCTCGCCGACCTTGCCGAGGATGATCACCCCGGTGGGGCAGCGATCGACACAGAGGGCGCAGCGGGTGCAGACGTCGTCGTCGATGGTGAAGATGAAGGCGTCGTTCGGGTCGTCGCCCGGCTTGACGACGCCGTAGGCCTCCTCGACGCAGTCGACGGTCTGCATGTGGATGCACTTCCAGGGGCAGATGTCGACACAGCCTTCGCAGGCGATGCACTCGGACTGGTCGATGTGGATGAACTGCTTCGGCTTGACCGCCCTGCCCAGGTAGTCGGCGTCGACCTCCATGAGGAGGTAGTCGGTCCGGAACTCCGGGAGTGGCGGGTTGGCGTCGGTGGTGGTCATGGGCTCAGCCCTGCTTGATCAGCGGTCGGCCGTAGGGGCTCGTCCTGGCCAGGGCAGCCTGGGCCTTGGCCTCTTTGCGCTTGTCCCTGTCCTGCCATCGGGCCCACATCCAGATCTGGGCGCCGAGGAAGACGACGTAGAAGATCACGGCCACGGTGTCGGAGATGGCCTGGTACGTGATGTCGAAGGGGAACCAGCCGCCCTGGGAGATCGGCTTGACGATGTCGCCCCACCCGTACAGGAGTCGATCGGCTCGGAAGCCCCACTCGTTCTCGGCCAGGGTCAGCCACTGGTGCGGGATGACGCCGTAGGCCAGGAACGACAGGAAGAAGACGTAGACCGCACCGACCATGGCTTCGCCCCAGGTGACCGGGGTGCCAACCGGGCGGCGGGAGGCGTAGGCGAAGATTCCGACCGACATCAGTACTGCAACCACGATCGACGTGATCAGGGCGACCATTCGTTGCTTGCTCCTAACCAGGCTTGTACCGGGACTTCGTACCGGG
>JAHELU010000131.1 GCA_024644005.1 Acidimicrobiales bacterium
CGACACCGACGACACCGATGAGGGTGACGGTGTCATCTCGATCGACATCGGTGGGGCGGAGGAGTCCTCGTCGCAGTCGGTGATCCTGATCGTGGGGCTGGCGGTGCTGTCGTTGGCACCGTCGATCGTGCTGATGCTGTCGAGCTTCACGCGGATCATCATCGTGTTCTCGTTGACCCGCAACGCCCTGGGGCTCCAGGGAGTACCACCGAATCAGGTGCTGGTCGGGCTCGCCCTGTTCCTCAGCTTGTTCGTGATGGCCCCGACGCTCGACACCCTGAACGAGGAGGCGCTCCAGCCCTATCTGGACGGCGCCATCACCCAGGAGGAGGCAGTCGAGCGGGGCACCGGGCCGATCAGGACCTTCATGCTGGCCCATACCAGCCCAGCGGAGCTGGAGATCATGCTCGACGCAGGGAACCGGCCCCGCCCCGAGACCACTGACGACATCGGGCTCTCCGCGCTGATCCCGGCCTTCCTGCTCTCGGAGTTGAAGACGGCCTTCATCATCGGGTTCGTGATCTTCATCCCCTTCCTGATCATCGACATCGTGGTCGCTGCGTCACTGATGGCGCTCGGCATGATGATGCTCCCCCCTGCGTTCATCTCACTGCCGTTCAAGCTGCTGCTGTTCATCATGGTCGGCGGCTGGTCCCTGGTGGTCGAGACGCTCCTCGCCACGTATCTCTGATCCTCGTCCCGTGCCCGATCCGTCCCTCCCCCGTCCGACAACCGACAGAAGCAGCGCTCATGCAGGAAACGACCATCGTCGAACTGATAACTGCGGCCCTCTGGACCGCCGCCCAGATCTCGGCCCCGATCCTGTTGACCGCGGTGGCGGTCGGGGTGTTCATGGGGCTGTTGCAGTCGGTGACCCAGATCCAGGAGCAGACCCTGGCGTTCGTTCCGAAGTTCGCCGCGGTCGGTCTCGCCATCGCTCTGGCGGGCAACTGGATGCTGCAGAAGATGACCGATTTCACGCTCGAGCTCGTCGCCCGGATTCCAGAGCTGATCTGAGGCCGCCCCGCCTCCAGGACGCCGAGGGCGGGCAGTAGGATGGCCGCCAGCCGTCGGCCCGGGGCCAGACGAGCACCATCGCGGGACCACTGGATCATGGGACTACTGGGAAAGCTGACCGCCGGCCCGGCACGGGAGTCGCCGATGGAGCGCCCCCGGCTGGATCGCTTCGATCCCTTCCTCGGCGACACCGACCTCAGGGAGGCGTACTGCGCGCTGGTCGACGGCGACTGGAGGCAGCTCGAGCAGTTCCTGGCGGCCTCGCCGAAGAGCTGGATGTTCGGACCCATCGTGACGAGCCCCATCGTCGGCCTCGAGACGGTGACGTTCGAGCGGTGGGTTGCCTTCAGGCAGTCACCCCGAGCCCGTGTCTACTACGCCGCCGTCCTGCTGCGGGATGCGTTCGCGACCGGAGACCGGACCGCAGACGAGCGGTTCGTGGCCCGACTGTCGGCGATCGAGGAGATCCTCTACGAGGTGATCAGCGATCGCCCGGCGATGGCCGATCCGTGGATCGTGCTCCTCGCCTCCGGCCGCGGCCTCCAGGTCGACCTCGACGAGATCCGGGAGCGCTTCGACAACGCCCACAGCCGGACCCCGTTCAGGCCCGACGCCTGCCGTCAGTATCTCCAGAGCCTCACCAAGAAGTGGGGCGGTTCGAACATCGCCACCCTCGACTTCGCCCGCTGGGTCGAGCGGGAGGCCCCCGAGACGTCGGCTGCCAGGGAGGCCCTCCCCACGGCCCACATCGAGCTCGGGCTCCACGAAGGGGGGACGTCCAACCTCTTCGGCTACCTGGGCACACCGGAGGTGGCGGCCGAGCTCGCCGCCGGGCTCCTGGCGTTCCTCCAGGCCACGCCGGCGCCGGCCCCCACCGACGCCCTCGGCGTGTTGAATGCATACGGGCTGGCCACCACCGTCGACAGCCCGTCGACTGCACAGCTCGTCACCGAGACGTTCGCCCGCATCGACAACCGGCCCACCGAGTTCCCTTGGTCGGTCTTCGCCGACGACATCACCGACGTCTTCAGCGAGATCCAGGCCGACCAGCTGCGGGCGGCCAGCCGGTACTGAGCGGAGTCACTGGCCGGTCACCAACCGGTCTATGGCCGGGGGCACGGGATTGTCGCCGCCACCGAGCCGGTCGACGGTGCCGGGGGGATCGCCGGCCGGCACGGTCAGGTCCGCCATCCGGTCGAGGGTCATGCAGTCCGCCAGCATGTTGTGGAACCGGTGCAGCGGCTCCTCGAACCGGGGGGCCAGCGGTCCGGGGGGCACCGCACCGGCGGTGAGGCCCCGTTGGCCCCGCTCCACGATGTCGATGTCCTGACCGTTCACTTCGAACCAGAAGGTCCGGGTGGCCGTGAACGCCGGATCATCGGCCTCGGCACCGAGCCCGCCGTCGAGCTGCGGTCCGTCCTCCGGCACCAGGAACGTGCAGGTCTCGCTGGTGTGACCGGGGGCGGACGGGTCGAGCCGCATGACGAGCGCGTGGCTCGGCAGCACTGACAGCAGGACGTTGGGGAAGATGGCCAGGAACCGGCCGCTGCATGCGTCCGACGGGTCGAGATCGGCCTTGGCCGGCAGCGCCAGCCAGTCGTCGCGATCCTCGTCGGATACCGGGGTGGTCGTCTGTCCGCAGTACATGCCGGGCCCCTGGAAGCGGTAGTGGTCGTCGACCCTCGACACCTTGGCCAGCTCCGGGTGGACCCACCGGAGATGGTAGTACTCCTGGTAGTTCTCGCTGATCAGCTTCCAGTTGGCCCGGATCGGGACGGTCTGGCTGGCTCGGACCCGCCAGCGGTCGAGGCCGTAGCCGGCCAGTCGCTGCGGCAGGTCGCCGAGCCAGGTGGTGAGCGGCGGCGTGGCCTCGTCGAGGCAGGCGAAGAGCAACGGGCCCCAGGTGTCGACCCGAACCGGAACCAGCCCGTAGTCGGCTCGATCGAAGCCCGGCCTCGGTACCTCCTCGAAGAACGGCGTGGCAACGAGGCGGCCGTCCAGCCGGTACCCCCACCGGTGGTAGGGACACCGGATGGTGCCGGCGACGGTGCAGTCCTCGTCGACCAGCTCGGTGCCGCGGTGGCGACAGGCGTTGAAGAAGGCCCTGAGGTCGCCGTCGCCGTCGATCGTGATGATGATCGACCGCGACCCGACCTGGCGGACGACGAGCCGGCCCGGGGTGGCCACCTCGGCCGCCAGTCCGACGCAGACCCAGGCCCGCTCGAAGACGCGCCGTCGTTCCGATCGGTGGTAGCGGTCGTCAGCGTAGGCGGCCGGGTGCAGGCCGGTCGCGGCTTCTAGCGCTGCTCGGGTTCCCGCCCACCAGCCGTCGGAGATCCATGGCTCGACGGCCGGGAGGCGCTCGTCCAACATGGCCTCATCGTGTCGACCGGGGCCGGGGCCGTCAAGCGTGGCGCTCGTCGGCTGCGGCCGCGTCGATCACGAGTCGAGTGGCATCGCCTCCGAGAGGTCGGGCTCGATGACGGCTCCCATCTGCCCGGGCAGCGTGCTCTCCGGGACCTTCGGCACGACATGGACCGGGCACCGCTGCAGGATGGCGCTCCGGATGAGGACGTCACTGATCCTGGCCGGTAGCAGCTCCTCACCGTCCCGGATCGGTCTGGCGTGCTCGAGATCGACGGCGAGCCGCCTCGCATCGTCCCCGAACCAGGCCTGCCGCTCGTCGTCCGGGTCGTCGTGGACGAGGAGGAGGCGGGCCGAGCCGTCGGCGAGTGCACCGATGGTGGCTGCAGCGTCCGCCTCTGCGAGGCCGTGTGCCTGCTCGAACCGCCAGAGCCTCACTGCGTCGACCGTCGACTTCGCCCGCTTGTCGGCGACCTCGTGCACCACGAGCTCGGCCACCTCGTCGACGCCGGCGCCCTCGGACTCGTCGAGTGGCCGAACCTCGGTCTCGATCGGTACGTCGGAGATCACGATCCGGTGCAGCTCGTCGATCGTGTCGTCCGGCCCGCTCAGGATCACGAGCGGGGTTCCGGTGGTCTTGGCGGCGTCGGCGATGAGGCGACCGATCTGGCTGATCGGGGCCGGACCGACGCGATGGATCGTCGGGTCGCCGTGGCGAGGCACGGTGAGCAGCTCGAGGCCCTGGGAGTCGACGATGGCCAGCATGTGGTGCAACAGCCGCTGCTCGGCTTCGAGGAGGGGGGCGATCCTCGGGAGGTGGCCCACCTCGACCAGCGGGGCCCGGGGACCTTCCGGGAAGGTCCTGGTCACGGACTCGCCGTCGAAGCTGATCAGCGCCGCCACCATCGCCGCCTCGTCGTCGCTGCCCTCGACGAGGTCGACCAGGCCGGCTCGGAGGTCGTCGGGGACCTCGGCCGCAGCCTCGATGGCGTCGCGGGAGGTCCGGCGCTCCTCCGCCGTGGCCGACGGGAGATACGCGGTGACGAACGGGCCCTTCCGGCCGAGGAGCGAGCGGAGCTCGTCGAACAGGACCCTCCTGGGCTGGCGAACGGGTAGATCGGGGGTCTCGCTGGACATGCCGCAGACTGTACCCATCGGCCGGGCGGTCGAAACGAGACCGACGTTTCGACCGCCCGCTGCGTGGGCAGACCGTCGAGATGCACGCGATTTCATCCACAGCGGCCTCCGACGGCGACCGGACCGTCGATGTGGCGGTCATCGGGTTGGGTTCGGCAGGGGAAGCGGCGGCCCGATCGCTGGCCAAGGCGGGTCTCGACGTCGTCGGTTTCGAGTCGGGCCGGGTGGGCGGGGAGTGCCCGTTCGTGGCCTGCATGCCGAGCAAGGCGATGCTGCACGACGCTCACCGGTCCCCCGCCGAACGCCGCTCGTGGCCCGATGCCGTGGCCCGACGAGACGAGATCGTCGACCATCTGGACGATTCGGACCACGTCGATGGACTGGTCGACGCCGGCGTCGAAGTGGTCAGGGCCCGGGCCGAGATCGTCGGCCGGCGGCTCGTGGCGGCGGACGGCCGGCGGTGGTCGGCTCGCCACGTCGTGGTGGCCACCGGGGCCAGCCCCGTCATGCCGCCGGTCGATGGTCTGGACTCGATCCCGTACTGGACATCCGAGGACGCCCTCACCTCGAACGAGCTCCCCGAGCGGCTGCTCATACTCGGTGGCGGCGCGATCGGCTGCGAACTGGCCGACGTGTACCGCTCGTACGGCTCCCACGTCACCCTGGTCGAAGCCGCCGATCGGCTGCTCGACGAGCTGGACACGCCGGTCGCCGACCGGTACACGGAGCTGATGGCCGATCGAGGCATCGAGGTCCTCGCCGGCGTGGAGCTGGAGTCGGTCGAGCGCCGGGACGGCGAGATCATCGGCCGGCTGTCCGATGGCGCCATGCTGCGACACACGCACCTGCTCGTGGCCACCGGCACGACCCCCCGGCTGGAGGGCCTCGGTCTCGATCGGCTCCAGCTCGACCAGGGCGCCATCACCAGCGGTGCACCGACACGTCCGATCGGAGGCACCGACTGGCTGTGGGCCATCGGCGACGTCAACGACCGCTCCCCGTACACCCACGGGGCCAACGCCGAGGCCCGAGCCATCGTCGCCGAGATCGTCGGACACGGGCCGCGCCCGGTCGGGGTCATGCCCCACTGCGTGTTCACCAGCCCACCGGCGGCGACGGTCGGCTCGACGCTGGAGCGGGCGGTGGCCGATGGAATCGACGCCTACCGGGTCGAAGCCGACTACGCGGAGGTGGCCCGGACCACCACCGACGAGTTGGTCGACGGCAAGGTGGCGCTGACGGTCGAACGGACCACCGGCGCCATCATCGGCTTCAGCGGGGCCGGCCCGGCGGTCGACGAGCTGGTGGCGGCGGCCACGATCCTCGTCCACACCAGAACGACGGTCGAGGCTGCAGCCGACATCGTGTTCGCATTCCCGACGATCTCAGAGGTGCTCGACGTCCTGTTGTCGCGAGCTCTCGATCGGCGCTCCGAGCAGGCCGATGGCGAACCGGTCGACACCGAGTCGCTCCGTGAGCGAGTGCCGAGGTCGCCGGAGGAGGTCGAGGAGGCCCAGGAGGCCATCGCGGCGCTGAACGACGTTCCTCACGCAGTGCCCGACCAGACAGTGCCCGACCAGACAGTGCCCGACCAAGCAGTGCCCGACGCCGGCTGATGCTCGCTCAGCGGTCCTCGACCTGGGGTCAGCCGTTTCGACGGTCGAGCAGGGGGTGTCGCCACCGGTAGGGCAGCGATTCGTCGAGCACCGCCGGGATACCGGTCTCGATCGTGGGGTACCGGCACTGCAGATGGAGCTGCTTCATCGTCTCGGGGGGAACGGTCAGGTCGAGGTTCCAGCCCCGTATGGTGTCGGACGCGAGCATCGTCGGTTTCCGCAGCGGCAGCCGATCGGCCACACGGAGGGCCAGTTCGATCGGCTTCGCCGGCATCGCCAGGATCTGCACCTCGGGGAGGTAGGTCTCGATCACCTCGAAGAAGTGACGCCAGGTGACCGTGAGGTCATCGGCGATGGGCAGCGGCCCGGTCACCGACTGATCGACAGCGGCCATCAACGCCAGCGCGGCGTCGGTGACGTGCATGTGGGGGAACCGAGCGTCGAGGTCGGCCGGAAACGGCAGGAGCCGGGATCGGAGGATCCCGAAGAGGAGGTCGTTCCACCCGTAGACGTGGGGGAGCCGGATCGACAGCGCAGACACCGCGCCGGAGTGGGCCAGCACCGCCTCCGCCTCGAGCTTGGCCTGGCCGTAGTCGATGACGGGGTTGGTCGGCGACGCCGACGTCAGCTCCAGCCCGTCGGATGGGCCGTGCACCAAGAGCGAGGAACCGAAGACGATTCGGCCGACGCCGTGGCGCTCGCAGGCCTCGACGAGGCTCCGTGTGCCGTCGACCAGGGTCGGTCGGAGCCGGTCGATCGGCTCGAAGGTCGCCCGACCACCGAGATGGATGACAGCCCGACAACCCTGGACGGCCCGATCGATCGAAGCCGGCGACGTGAGGTCCCCGAAGACCAGGTCGACGCCGAGCGGGCCGAGCAGGGCGCCGCGATGGCGGCGGCGGAACATGGCACGGGTCGGGATCCCCGCCTGCGACAGCACCCTGCACACCTCCAGACCGATGAACCCGGTCGCCCCGGTGACGAGCACGGGTCGGTCGCCTGCAGGCTGCTGATCGCTCACCTGGAGCACGTACCCGTGTTGCGGTCGACCGAAACGAGTGGCACCACCCGCCCGCCAGGTCGGGCCATCAGCCGAGTGTGGGTTTGACACCGGACCGATACGGGGATGACCCGGTCCGTGAGCAATCTCGAGGAACGGGTGGAGCGGGTCGACGGTCGCATCGGCGACGGGGACGTCGTCGTGTACTGGATGCAGCAGGCCCAACGCACCGAGTCCAATCCGGCGCTCGAGCACGCGATCGGCGTCGCGAACGAGCACGACCTCCCACTGGCGGTGCTGTTCTGCCTCGTCCCCGACTATCCGGACGGATCGTCCCGGCACTTCACGTTCCTGCTCGAGGGGCTCGCCGAGGTCGAGGCGTCGCTGGAGCGTCGGAACATCTCGTTCGAAGCTCTGGTCGGATCCCCGGACACCGTGATCGGCGCCCTGGCCCACCGGATCGCCGTGCTGGTCACCGACTGCGGGCACCTGCCACACGAGCGGGCCTGGCGAGCGGCCGTGATCGACACCGTCGACTGCCCGGTCGACCTGGTCGACGCCGACGTGGTGGTGCCGGTGGCGATCGCCAGCACGAAGCTCGAGACGGCAGCCCGGACGATCAGGCCGAAGATCCACGAGCACCTCGACCGCTTCCTCACCGAGCTGCCGACGACCGCAGTCGACCGCCACTCCTCCCCCGGCTCCGAGCACGCCGTCAGCCTGGCCAGGACAGCGGCCGAGCTCCAGCGCATCCGCTTCGACGACATCGCCGCCACCATCAGGTCCCTGGGGATCGCCGACGCCCCGGGCCCCGTGGATGGGTGGACGGGCGGTACTGCGGAGGCCAAGGCCCACCTCCGCCACTTCTGCCGCAACGTGCTACCGGACTACGACGACCTCCGAAACCGCTACGACCTCGACGACAGCTCGTCCAAGCTCTCGCCGTACCTCCACTTCGGCCAGATCTCACCCGTCGACGTCGTGCTGGCGGCCCGATCGTCCGACGCCCCGACGGACCACGTCGACTCCTTCGTCGAGGAAGTGGTCGTCCGCCGGGAGCTGTCCGTCAACTTCGTCGCCAACGCCGAGTCCATCGACAGCTTCGCCGCTCTCCCGGGCTGGGCTTCCGAGACGCTGCGGACCCACGCCGACGACGAGCGGCCCTCTGTCTACACGGCCGAGGAGCTGGAGCTCGGAGAGACCGACGACGAGGTCTGGAACGCCATCATGGCGGTCATCCGAGACGAGGGCTGGGTCCACAACCAGCTCCGGATGTACTGGGGCAAGCAGATCCTGTACTGGACCAACACCCCGGAGCACGCCTTCCGGACGCTGCTCGACCTGAACAACCGGTATTTCCTCGACGGCCGCGATCCGAACTCGTATGCCAACGTGGCCTGGTGCTTCGGCCGACACGACCAGGGCTTCCAGGAGCGGGACGTGATCGGCAAGGTCCGCCCGTTCACCGACAAGGCCTTGAAGCGCAAGGGCGACCTGGACGGCTGGCTCGAATCCGTGCGCTGAGCTCGATACCGGATCGGCCCCGCCGTTTCGGCTCCGCAAGAGCCGGGTAGGTCAGCGCCATGGCCCGACGGAACGAATCCAACGTGCTGGCGCGCCCGCCCTGGGAGCTCGGTCTCGACGACTGGAGAGCGATCGCCAGGCGGGTCTGGCACCAGCGCGCCGAGGACGACGTCTCGGCCAGAGCCGCGGCCGTTGCGTTCTCTGCGATGTTCGCCATCCCGACCCTCTTGATCGCGATCGTGTCGATCTACGGCATCGTGTCCTCACCAGAGGACGTGGTCGACGTCGTCTCCACGGAGGACTCGGTCGTTCCGGACGCGGCCACCGACCTGCTGTCGTCCCAGCTCGAGTCGATCGCCGGGCAGCACCGCGGTGCACTCTCGCTCGGCGTATTCCTCGGTGTCGTCACCGCCATCTGGAGCGTTTCCGGTGGCGTGAACCGGCTCCGCGAGTCGGTGAACGAGGTCTACGGCCACGACGATGACCGACCGTGGTACGTGAAGCGGGTATGGGCTGCCGTCGCCTCGCTCGGCGTGATCGGCGCGATCATCGCATCGGTGGTCCTGATCGGCATGCTGCCCGCGGTCCTTGCCTGGCTCGAGATCGAGGGCTGGGTCAACCTCGCACTGTCCCTCGGTCGCTGGCTCGTGCTGTTCATGCTGATGCTCGGGTTGCTCGGTGCCCTCTACCGGCTCGGGCCAGAAGGCGAGGCCGACTACCGCCCGTGGGTGCCGATCGGCTCGTTCCTCGCGGTCGTGGCCTGGCTCGTGATGTCGATCGGGTTCGGCATGTACGTGCAGAACTTCGGCTCGTACAACGAGACCTACGGGTCGCTCGGCTCGGTGATCGTGTTCATGATGTGGCTCTACCTGTCCGCCTACATCGTTCTGATGGCCGGCGAGGTCAATTCCGAGGTGGCCCGGCAGTGGTCGAACCGCGACGAGCAGGAGTCACCGGCCGATGCCGGCGATCGCCAGGTGGGGGCGATGACCTGACCGGTCCATGGACCGACCGGGGTTTCGTCAGCGGTCTGCTGGGTATCGCTAGGACATGCGATTCCTGCCAGGACCTCCCCGCCACGACGACGAGCCCCGGACGAGCGACACCGAGGACTGAATCCGACCCGGACCGAGCCCACCGGCATCCCCGTCCGACCACCGGCCGGACCTGGTCAGGTTTACCTGGTCGCGAGCCTGGGAACAGCCAGAACGTGACCAGACGCCCGATATCTGCTGTGCTCGGTCTCATGGGGGTGGCCATCATCGCCCTGGTGAGCGGCTGCGGCAACGACTCGGGTGACGGCGACGGACTCCTCGCGGCAGAGCAGGACGAACTGCCTCAGGACCTCCTGGGTGTGTCCATGGCCATACGGGCCCTCACCGAGCTGGCGCCCACAGATGGGCAGGCATTCGTCGTGCCGTCCGATGCCGCCGTCCTCGCCCTCGACGCCGACTCGCTCGCCGACCTGGCGACCGAAGGCTCGCTCGCCAACATCGTCGACAGCGGCCGGCTGATCGATCGAGTCAGTGCAGACGAGTTGCGGGACGTCGTGGTCCTGGTTCGACGCAGCGCCGCCCCGCTGATGGTGGAGACCGACTCGGATGGCACGCTCCTCATCGCCGGGCACCCACTGCGGGAGATCCTCGTGTGGAACGACACCCAACTGGTCGTCATCGAGGGGGTCCTGTCCGACGGGGGAGCGGACGGTTGACGATCCTGACCGCAACCGGTGTCACCCGACGGTTCGGCGGACACGTCGCGCTCGATGGCCTCAGTCTCGAGGTCTCACCCGGTGAGACCGTCGGGCTGATCGGTCCGAGCGGAGGCGGCAAGACCACGGCGGTCCGCCTCCTGAGCGGGCTCGATCGTCCGGACGCCGGGTCGGTGACCCTGTTCGGCCGCCCGGCGGGCCAGCTCCGCCGACGCGACCGGTCCCGGGTGGCCCTGCTCGCCCAGGAACCGGCTCTCGTCGACGACTTCTCGATCGCCGAGCACGTCCGGTTCGCGGCCGCCATCCGCCGGGTGCCGGCGGATCGGGCCGACGCCGCCATCGAGCGGGTCGGCTTGGCCGACAAGGCGGCCACCAGGCTGGCCGACGCCTCCGGCGGCATGAAGCGGCGGGCCGGGCTGGCGGCGGCCCTCGTCGGCGATCCCGAGCTCGTGCTCGCCGACGAACCGACGGCCGGGCTCGATCCCATCCTCCGCGACGAGCTCTGGAGCTGGTTCGCCGAGCGGCGAAGCGATGGACGATCGATGATCGTGACCACCCAGCACATCGGTGAGGCCACCCGCTGTGATCGGGTGGTGGTCCTCCGCGCCGGGTCCGTCATCTTCGACGCCGAGCCGGAGCGGCTGCGCGACACCGCCGACCTCCCGGAGTCGGTGGACATCGTGGTTGCACCGGCGGTCCTCCCGCAGCTGGTCGACCTCCTCATCGCCAGCGACCTGTGGCCGGTTCGGCGAACGGCGGACTCGGTCACCATTGATGCGGCCAACGCCGCCGAGACCGTCGGCACGATCACGTCGTTGCTGGCCGACAACGCGCTCGACGTCATCTCGATCGACACCCGCCGGCCGCCGATCGACGACGTCTTCCGTCAACTGGTGGAGAATCAGGCGTGACGATCCTGGTCGAGGCGCTCGTCATAGCCCGCAAGGAGCTGACCGAGCTGGCCCGCCAGCCGAAGGTGCTGCTCCTCATCGTGCTCGGCCCGTTCGTCGTGCTGGCCGCATTCGGTGTGGGCTACCGGAACGAGGAGGTGGCGCTCCGCACGGTGTTCGTCGGGCCACTCGACAGCCCCTACGAGGAAGCGGTCAACCGGTACGCCGACGCCATCGAGGCCTACATCGTGCCGGTGGCGTTCACCAGCGACTTCCTGGCGGCAACGGAGGATCTCCGGGCCGACCGGACCGACATCGTGATCGTCCTGCCCCCGGGGGTGGAGGCGGCGACGCTCGAGGGCCGCAGGTCCGAGATCGCCGTGATCCACAACTCGATCGACCCGATCGAGCAGATCGGGATCGACTTCGCCACCGAGGTGGCGGTCCGGGAGCTGAACGCGACCGTCGTGTCCGCCACGCTCGACGAGTTGCTCGCCACCGCCAGGACGGTCGACAACATCGTCGACGTGCAGCTGGAGACGAGGCTCGCCCCTGACGAACGGGCCGAGCTCGACGACGTCAGGGCCTTGGTGGACAAGGTGCTCGAGCTCGAGGCCGGGACGTTGGCCCGGCCCTTCACCGGCGACGCCGAATCCCTGGTCCGGACGTTCGTCCGGCCCGAACAGCACGTGGCACCCGGCGCAACCGGTCTGCTGATCCAGCATCTCGGCGTCTCGATCGCCGCACTGTCGCTCGTGCGTGACGATCGGCGGGGCCTCCTCACCGACTACCGGCTCGGTCCGGCTTCGGTGGTCTCCGTGATGCTCGGCAAGCTCCTGTCCCTGTCCGGCATCACGCTCGTTGCCGGCTCGCTCATGACATCGCTCCAGGTCGTTTTCCTGGACATCCCGTTCCGTGGATCGGTGCTCGATGCCGCCCTGGTGCTGATCGGCCTGGCCACCGCCTCGGTATCGTTCGGCCTCGCACTGGCCACCCTCAGCCGGAGCGAGCTCTACGCCACCCAGTCGGCGATGATCGTGCTGCTCATCGCCCTGTTCTTCTCGGGGTTCCTGCTCGACCTGGACCGGATCCGCCCACCGTTCGACGCAATCGCGAACATCATCCCAGCCGCACCGGCCATCGCCGCGCTGCGGAACATCCAGCTCCGGGGGACGGGCTCCGGGTCGGCGATCCTGGTCCTGGCCATCCAGTCGATCCTCGGGATGGGCGCCGCCTCGCTGCTCCTCGCCAGACGATGGAGGACATCATGACGAAGCGCAACTACCTCGCCCTGCTGTCGATCGTGCTCGCCATCGCCTCCGGAGGCACGGGAGTGGTGCTGCTCGGCCAGCTCGAGGAGGGGGCGTCGGGCTCCGCGGCAGACGCGGCCCAGGCCCTCCGCACGGTCGAGGAATCGATCGAAGGCTCGGAGGACGTCGTGCGGGCGACAGCCGATACCGTCGGTGGCGCCGCCACCGCTGTCGACGCGGCCGCCGCCACATCGACCAACACCTCGGCGGTGGCCGGCGACATCGCTGATGTGGCGGCCACGCTCCCGCCGGTCCTCCGCTCGCTGACCGCAACGCTCGACGACGTCGACAACACGGTCGAGCAGATCGATGCCGTCATCGACGCGATCCCGTTCACCCCCGGGCTGAACGAGAGTCAGCTCGACCTCGATCCGTTCGTGGCCGATGTGAGACCGTTGATCGACGATCTGGAGGCGGCGGAAGCGTCGCTGGACGAGCTGTCCGGGAGCGCGGCAACGCTCGGAGACGAGACGAGCACCCTGGCGACCGATCTGCGGATCCTCGAGACCGAGCTCCTGGCGTCGGCCGCCGACATCGACCAGCTGACCAGGGACGTTCGCCAGGCCCGCCAGTCGCTCGACGGCATCGTGGACGACGATCGAGTCGACCTGACGGTGCTCCGGGTCCTGCTGTTCGTCCTCACTGCGGCCATCGTGGTCGGGCAGGTACCCCACCTGCTGCCGGCCGAGGACTCGCCGTCATCGGATCGGTCGATTCCGGCCACCGACCGCTCGACCACGTTTGGCCTCCGCGAGTCCGGGTAACACGGCAGGCGACCTGGCCGGCCACCCGGCAGTGCGAGGTCAGCCTCACAGCCCTGAAAGGAGCTCACCGTGCCATCGTTCCGATCCCTGGTCGTACCGCTCATCGGTCTCTCGCTCGTGCTCGCCGCCTGCGGCAGCGACGACGACACCTCCCTCGAGGAGACCGCAACGTCGATCGCCGAGGAGGCCGACGCTGCAGCCGAGGACGTCGAAGACGCAGTCGAGTCCGGCGACCTCCAGACCCAGCTCGGCGAAGACGACCTGGCCACGCTGTTCTCGGCCATGGACGCCGCCGGCTTCGACGACATCGCCCAAGCGGAGGCCTTCACGTTCTTCGCGCCGAACGATTCGGCGTTCAGCCAGATCGACGCCGACACCCTGGCCGACCTCCTGGCCGATCCCGAGCAGCTGAGGGAGGTCCTGCGGGACCACCTCCTCGACGAGGTGGTGGAGGCAGGCGAGCTCTCCGACGGGGCCACCGTGACCAGCACCGGCGGTCTCGAGCTGACCTTCGACCTCTCCGGCGACACGCCGACGGTCAACGGCATCGAGATCGTCAGGACCGACCTCATGGTCGATGGGGGCGTGGTCCACGTGATCGACGGCGTACTGCTGGAGGCGTGACGCCGACCGGGCCGACCACGAGAGGGGCCCCGATCCGGTCGGCTCTGGTGAGCCGGAACCCGATCCGGGGCCCTCGACGCGGAAGGTATGGAAAGTATGGGATTCGAACCCACAGGACAGAATCGCAGCCGCGGACGTTCGGCCCGCCAGGGCCGAACTCCGTTAGGACCTGCTCCGCCAGGTCCGGCCCCCTGATCAGGAAAGCTCGAACCCACAGGACAGCATCGCAGCCGCGG
>JAHELU010000287.1 GCA_024644005.1 Acidimicrobiales bacterium
CAACTATGGCCAACGACGGTGTGAAGCTGACGAAGATCCTCCTCGACGAATCGGAGATGCCGACGCAGTGGTACAACGTCATTCCCGACCTGCCGGCGCCGCCTCCGCCGCCGCTCCATCCCGGCACCAGGGAGCCCGTCGGCCCGGATGATCTGGCCCCGCTGTTCCCGATGGCGCTCATCATGCAGGAGGTCAGCACCGACTCCTACATCGACATCCCGGACGAGGTGCTGGAGGTCTACAAGCTGTGGCGGCCGACGCCCCTGATCCGAGCCCACCGGCTCGAGGCGGCCCTCGGCACCCCGGCCCACATCTACTACAAGTACGAGGGGGTCAGCCCCGCCGGCTCCCACAAGCCGAACACGGCGGTCCCCCAGGCCTTCTACAACGCCAAGGAGGGCATCAAGAAGCTCACCACCGAGACCGGGGCCGGGCAGTGGGGGACGGCGCTGGCCTTCGCCTGCGCGCTGTTCGACCTCCAGTGCGAGGTGTGGCAGGTCCGCTCGTCGTACGACCAGAAGCCGTATCGCAAGGCGATGATCGAGACCTTCGGGGCCACGGTCCACCCCAGCCCGTCGGTGCTGACCGAGGCCGGTCGGAAGGTGCTGGCCAACGACTCCGAGACGCCGGGCAGCCTCGGTATCGCCATCTCGGAGGCGGTCGAGATGGCGGCCCAGGATCCCGACGTCCGGTATGCGCTGGGCAGCGTGTTGAACCACGTGCTGATGCATCAGACGATCATCGGGGAAGAGGCCTTGAAGCAGCTGGCCAAGATCGGCGAGACCCCTGACGTCATCGTCGGCTGCACCGGCGGCGGATCCAACTTCGCCGGCCTGTCCTTCCCGTTCCTGCGGGAGAAGCTGGCGGGGCGGATGTCGCCGATCATCCGGGCGGTGGAACCGGCCGCCTGCCCGTCGCTGACCAGAGGCGTCTACACCTACGATTTCGGGGACACCGCGGGCATGACTCCGCTGATGAAGATGCACACCCTCGGTCACGATTTCGTGCCGGATCCGATTCACGCCGGCGGTCTCCGGTATCACGGGATGTCGCCGCTGCTGTCCCACATCTACGAGCTCGGTCTGATCGAGGCGGAGGCGATCAACCAGACCGAGTGCTTCGACGCCGGCGTCCAGTTCGCCAGGACCGAGGGCGTCATCCCGGCCCCGGAGCCGACCCATGCCCTGGCCGCCACGGTGCGGGAAGCCATGCGAGCCAAGGAGGCTGGCTCCGAGACGGTCATCCTCACCGCCCTCTGCGGGCACGGTTTGCTGGACATGGCCGCCTATGATCGCTATCTGGCCGGGGATATGGTCGACTATGACTACCCGGAAGCGCAGGTACGTGACGCCCTGACCCGCTTGCCGCAGGAGATCGAGCACTGACACGGCCGGGGTGACCCGACCGAGCACGGAGACCTGACCACCCGAGATGACGGACTACTACGTCGACGAGGACTACGAAGACGCCCTCGAAACAGAGGATGGGCTCGGAGCCCGTCACGTCGTCGTACCCAGCCGGACCGAGGACAAGGCCCGTCTCACCGAGATCGAAGGGCGAACGAGCTGGCTCTATCTGGGATTCCTCCTGATCCTGTTCGTGCTGCTCGTCTTCTTCTCCTGGGCCTGTGACGATCGCTCGCCGACGCCGACCGAGCTCCAGGCCGCCGAGGAATCGGCTGCGGTCTCGTCCGGCTCGTCGGTCCAGCTGGCCATCACCGTCGACGGCGACATCGTCACGCTGACCGGTGCCGTGCCGGACGACGCCGCCCGGCAACAGATCCTGGCCGCCACCCGGGAGCAGTACGGCGGGGAGAACGTGATAGACGAGCTGGAGGTCGACGGGGAGACCACGCTCGACGACGGCGTCGTCTCGGTGACCGGTTCGGCCGGCTTCGACGACGAGCGACCACAGCGGCTGCGTGACGCCATCGTGTCCGCCCTCGGGCTCGACGAGGGCGAGTTCTCGATCGACCGAGGGGAGGGCTCGGTCACCGCGGTTCGGCTGGAGGCTCAGGTCGATGGTGAGACGATCCGGCTGGCCGGTGCGGTGCCGGAGCAGGCGTCGGTCGTCGATCTGACCGAGGCCGGCGAGGCGGTGTGGGGTCCCGGGTCGGTGGACGTCAGCGGGCTCACCATCGGCGACACCAGCTGGACCGATGCCGTCATCACCGTCACCGGTTCCGCTCCACCCGGCGACACGAGGTTCGAGGCCTTTCCCGCCGAGGTCCAGAACCGGTTCGGCGCTCTCGTGACGGTGGACGTCTCGGCCGTCACGGTGGACGTGAGCGAGGCCGCGCTCACCACGATCCAAGACGAGATCGCGGCGGAGCTGGAGCTGCAGCCGATCCGGTTCGCCCCCCTCAGCGCCGAGATCGATCCGGGAAGCGATGCCGTGCTGGTCGTGATCGCCGAGAAGCTGACGGCGATCCCCGAGGTGCCGGTCGAGGTGGTCGGCCACACCGACGCAGCCGGCAACGCCGACGAGAACCTCGTCCTGTCCCAGCAGCGGGCCGATGCGGTCATCGCCCGGTTGGCCGAGCTCGGCGTCGATGCCGGCCGGTTGAGCGCCAGAGGCGAGGGCGAGGCCGTCCCCATCGCCGACAACAGCACCCCGGAGGGACGGGAGCAGAACCGCAGGATCGAGTTCCGCCTCATCGGTGCCTAGTGTCCCCAGTCACTCATGACTCGGGACCCCAGTGAGGGCGTCCCTGGCCTCGAGCTCAGGGTCCGAGGCCCGGTCTCACACGGTCTTGATCACCCGGAACGCTTCGGCGATGTGGCCGTCCGGCAGTCCCACCGCCGCAGCGACGCCGGCACCCCACTCCCGGATCATCTCCGGCATCGCCTCGGGTCGCTGCATCTGACTCTCGTGGCAGAGCAGCGCTTCGATCTTGCGGTCGATGGTGTCGGTGGTTTCGACGTGCTCGTTCGCCTCCGGACCGCCCATCAGCCAGATCTCGGGAACCGTGTGCGGCTCGAGGCCCTCCTCGGCCAGGAGCTGGGGGAAGGCGAACTCGTTGCGGGCATCCGGATACACGGCGTTGATGGTGGCCTCCCCGGTGGCCAGGTGATCGGGATGGCTTCCGTAGACCCGCTCGTAGTTCCGCTGTGGTGACTGGGTCACCACCCGGTCCGGCCTGACGATCCGGATGACGCGGGCGATGGCACACCGCAGCTCCAGTGACGGTTCCACCGCCCCGTCCGGGAAGCCGAGGAAGTGCAGCTCGGTCACGCCCACCACCTTGGCCGCTGCGGTCTGCTCCTGGCGGCGGATCTCGGCCATCTGGGCTCTGGTGACGGTGTTGTCGAACCCCCCGGCCTCGCCGTCGGTCACCAGGCAGTAGACCACCTCGTGGCCCTCCGATGTCCAGCGGGCGGTGGATCCGGCGCAGCCGAAATCGAGATCATCCGGATGGGCGGCAATGGACAATATCTTCATACCCAGCACGGTATCTTCTGGATCCCAACGGAACCGAGCCGGTCCGGTTTGAACGACGTT
>JAHELU010000132.1 GCA_024644005.1 Acidimicrobiales bacterium
CGTTTCGCCTCTCGCAGCGTCCTCGTCGTTGCCTCACGCTCACGAGTGAAGCTGCCTCCTGCGTCCTTGCGAGGGACGAAGTCGCTCGCCGAAATACTGAGCGAACTCATGACTCGGGACACTAGTGTCCAGCAGGCGCTTGCGGTTGCCGATGACCTGCGCGCGGCCACCGAGCCTGGGTCAAACACCCCAATTCGCCGATGCATCCACCTGCACCGACAAGCATCGATCTAGCATTGGGCCCGCGATCGATTGTCTACCTGGCGGATGATGGTGCGGCGGCTATCTCCCCTCTGGGTTGCGCTGCCGGTAGGCAATCGATCGGTCCCGCCCGCTGGATCGCTCGGCGCTCCCCGGCCGCGCCGAGGGCGCTGCTCTCGGCAGCACCGCGCTCAGTAGTACCAGGGGAAGCGGGACCAGTCCGGATCTCGCTTCTCGAGGAACGCGTCCCGGCCCTCCTCCGCTTCGTCGGTCATGTAGGCGAGCCTGGTGGCCTCGCCGGCGAAGACCTGCTGGCCGACGAGCCCGTCGTCGACGAGGTTGAGCGCGAACTTGCTCATCCGCTGGCCGGTCGGGCTCTTCGAGCAGATCTCGGCCGCCCACTCGAGGGCCCGGCTCTCCAGCTCGGCGTGCGGGTAGACCGCGTTGACCACCCCCTGGGCCATGGCCTGGGCGGCGGTGTAGGTCCGGCCGAGGAAGAAGATCTCCCGTGCGATCTTCTGCCCGACCTGGCGGGCCAGATAGGCGGAACCGAAACCGCCGTCGAAGCTGGCGACATCGGTGTCGGTCTGCTTGAACCTCGCATGCTCGGCGCTGGCCAGGGTCAGGTCGGCCACCACGTGGAGGCTGTGGCCGCCCCCGGCCGCCCACCCGGGTACCACTGCGATGACCACCTTCGGCATGAACCGGATCAGCCGCTGCACCTCGAGGATGTGAAGGCGGCCGCTGCGGGCCGGGTCGATGGCGTCAGCCCCCTCGGCCGCCGTTCCCCGCTCGTCCTGGACGGTGTAGCGGTAGCCGTCCCTTCCCCTGATGCGCTGGTCGCCGCCGGAGCAGAACGCCCAGCCGCCGTCGGTCGAGCTCGGGCCGTTGCCGGTCAGCAGCACGCAGCCGACGTCGCTGGTCTGGCGGGCATGATCGAGGGCCCGGTACAGCTCGTCGACGGTGTGGGGCCGGAATGCGTTCCGCACCTCCGGCCGGTCGAAGGCGACCCTGACCGCGCCGACCCCGACGGCCCGATGGTAGGTGATGTCGGTGAAATCGAACCCCGGTACCGGCTCCCACCGCCCGGAGTCGAAGATCTCCGAAACCGCTCTTCCGCTCATGGTCGTCCTGGCCTCCTCGTAGCTGTCTGCAAGCTACCCGTTCCGGCCGGCCCCGGGCTCTATCATCGGGCGGGATCATCGGTACCGGCCACCGGAGCGGGCGGGTATCAGCGGCCCCGGCCGGGGGATCTCTTCGGTGACACAGGAAAGGGCCCGCTCGATGGATCTGACCATCGGAACGTTCAACCTCAACAACCTCTTCAGCAGATGGAACTTCCAGGCGGCGGTGCCGAAGGGCACCACCCTGACGCAGACCCTGGAGTTCGACGGCGACGCCGAGGTCAGGCTCCGGCAGTTCAAGGGGCGGGTCGTCACCGCCAAGGAGGACCGGGCCACCGATGCCATCGCCGAGCGGATCATGGCGATGGACCTGGACGTGCTGGCCGTCCAGGAGGTCGAGAACATCGAGGCGCTACGGACCTTCAACGCCGAGTCGCTGCACGGGCTCTACCCGCACGTGATCGTGATCGAGGGCAACGATCCCCGGCTCATCGATGTCGGGGTCCTGTCCCGCTTCCCGGTCGGGCAGGTGGTGTCGCACCAGACCGCCCCCGATCCGATCCAGCCGGCCGAGCGGATCTTCGGCCGAGACCTCCTCCGGGTCGACGTCCTCACGCCGAGCCGGAGCCGGCGGCTGCTGACCGTCTACAACACCCACATGAAGTCGAACTTCATCGACCGGCTCGATCATCCGACGCCCGAGCAGCGGGCCGCTCAGGCCATCCGCAACAACGAGCGGCGCAAGCGTCAGGCCGAGGTGACGAAGGCGATCATCGAGGAGGAGACCCGGCCGAACTCGAAGTTCGTGCTGCTGGGCGACATGAACGACGACCCGGACTCACCGCACCTGGAGCCCGTGCTCGACTCGACGCTGGGGCTGGTCGACGCGCTGACCGACGTGCGCCAGACCCGAGCGTCCAAGCACGAGGACCTCGGCCCCCAGCCGGGCCCGCGCTGGACGAGCCGGCACAAGGAGAGCGGCCAGCCCCCCCAGCACCGGCTGTTCGACCAGATCTGGGTGTCGCCGGGACTGGCGACCAGGGTCGGCGAGAGCTTCATCGACCGGAGGACGAAGCACGGGGGCGACGGCTCGGACCACGACCCGGCCTGGGTCACCCTCCGCTCTCTCTAGCAGGGACACCAGGAGCTGCTACGAGCTCACGATCGGGTTCTTGTAGGTGTCGAGATACGTGATCTGCTCCACCGGCTCCCTGGCCGCCGGCTTGAAGTCGGTGCCCTTCGTGTAGGCCACCGGCAGCAGAGCGGCCTGACTCAGGTGATCCGGGATGCCGAGCAGCTCGGCCGCCTCGGACTCGAGCCGGAGATGGAGCGTGGTGTAGCAGCTGCCGAGACCACGGCTGCGCAGTGCCAGCTGGAAGCTCCACACCGCAGGGATGATCGAGCCGAACAGCCCCGCCGCCGAGTTGGTCTCGGCGTCCTCCAACCGGCCGATGATCATCGGGATCACCATCACCGGTACCTCACCGAAGCGCTGGGCCAGGTAGTTGGCGGAGTCCATCACCCGGCCGGTCTGGGTGCCGGCGTCCGCGTTCTTGGCCGCCTCGGCGAGGTAGTCCCCGCCGGCCCGGCGGTAGATGTCGGCCATCGCCTCCTTCTTCTCCGGGTCGCGGATTACCAGCCAGCGCCAGCCCTGGCGATTCGACCCGGTCGGGGCCTGGACCGCCAGCTGGAGGCACTCCAGGAGCACGTCGTCCGGCACCTCGCGCTCGAAGTCGAGCCGCTTGCGTACGGCTCGGGTGGTCGACAGGAGGGCATCGGTTTGGTCGAGGTCGAACTGCATGGGCTCAACGATGCACGAATCGCCTCGATGGCGCCAGCCCGCGACCCCAGGCTGCCGCCGCCTGCAGCCGCCGAGGGAACTTTTCGGCCACTGTCGGCGTTGGAACAGCCAGTACAAACCGGCCCGTCCGGTGGAGGCCGTGTCGCCCAGATGGCATGCTGGTCTCTGGCAGAAAAGGGATTCTCATGCTCATCTTCGGAATCATCGTCATCGTCGTCATCGCCTTGCTCGGCTTCTTCTTGATGAACGTCTACAACAAGCTGGTCAAGTTCCGGGAGCGGGTGCGCAACGCCTTCGCCCAGATCGACGTCCAGCTGGAACGGCGCCACGATCTGATCCCCAACCTGGTGGAGACGGTCAAGGGCTACATGGGCCACGAGCGGGAGACGCTCGAGGCCGTGGTGAACGCCCGAGCGGCCGCCACCCAGGCCAGGATCGAGGTCTCCGGAGACCCCGAGAACCTGGAGGCCATGGAGCACCTGAACTCGTCGGAGGGGGCGCTCGGCGGTGCCCTCGGTCGGCTGCTCGCGGTGGCCGAGGCCTACCCGGACCTCAAGGCCAACCAGAACATGGCCCAGCTCACCGAGGAGCTGACCACCACCGAGAACAAGATCGCCTTCTCCCGCCAGAACTACAACGACCAGGTCAACGCCTATCAGACCTACAAGACCACCTTCCCCCCGGTCGTGCTGGCCAACTCGTTCGGGTTCAAGGACAGCGCCTACCTGGACCTGGACGAGAAGGCCCACAAGCGGGAGAACATCAACGTGTCGTTCGACGATTCGGCCAACCCGTTCCCGCCCCAAGAGGGCGGTCTACGCGACTGAGATGGACTTCCAGACCCAGCAGGAGCAGGCAAACCAGAACACGTTCAGGCTCGTAGTCCTGCTGGTGTCGGGGGTCGTCGCCATCATCATCGTCGTCTCGATCCTGATGACGGCGTTGTTCTACTACGGCTCGGGCGAGTTCCAGCCCCTGAGCGCCATGGCCGTCGCCGCCCCGCTGACGACGATCGGCGTCGTCGGCGCGTCGCTGGTCAAGTCGAGCCAGATCAAGGGTGGCGGTGGATCGTACGTTGCCACGTCGATGGGTGGTCGGCCGGTCGACTTCAACACCCTCGACCCCGCCGAGAAGCAACTGAGCAACGTGGTCGAGGAGATCGCCATCGCCTCCGGCATGCCGGTGCCGGCGGTGTTCGTGCTCGACGAGGAGCCCGGCATCAACGCCTTCGCCGCAGGGTGGACCGCGGACAATGCCGCCATCGGGGTGACCAGGGGGGCGCTGCAGCAACTCAACCGGCGGGAGCTGCAGGGCGTGATCGCCCACGAGTTCTCCCACATCCGCAACGGCGACACCAGGATCAAGACCAGGATCATCGGTTGGGTGTTCGGGATCGCCATCATCACCGTGCTCGGTCGGATCCTGCTCCACAACCTGTGGTGGGCGCCCCGCCGCCGCGACAGCAAGGACAACACGGCGATGGTGCTGCTGGGCGCCGCCATCGGTCTGATCGTCATCGGTGCGGTCGGCACGCTGTTCGCCAGGATGATCCAGGCCGCCGTGTCCCGGCAGCGGGAGTACCTCGCCGACGCCTCGGCCGTGCAGTACACCCGAGATCCGTCCGGGATCGGCGAAGCGCTGATGAAGATCGGCGGCATGGGTTCCCACAACAAGGTCAGGGCGGCCCACGCCACCGAGGCCGGGCACCTGTTCTTCAGCTCGGCCCTCGGGGCCGGTCTGGCCTCCCACCCGCCGCTCAAGGAGCGGATCCGCCGCCTCCTGCCGGACTGGAACGGGGAGTTCCGGGCCCCCGAGCCGGTGGCTGCCAGCCAGGGAGCGGGCGCAGTGGCCGGAGCGGCGCCGGCCGACGGCGACCGCTGGGGCGGGGCCCTACCGGGACAGGTCAGCATCCCCGGCATGCCGAACCTCGGCCTCCCGGTCGACCCGGTCATCCTCGCCACCGGCGGCGCAGGGGCCTCGAGCTCGGCGTTGGCCGGTCCTGCGGGCAGCGACCGTGAAGCGGTGGCCGGTCGCCGGGACGGGGGCAACGGCTTCGCCGCCCCGACCTTCGGCGGCCCGACCGACGCCCACATCGAGCACGCCAGGACGCTGCTGGCCAGGATCCCCGAGTCGACCCAGAACTACCTCCACACCCGCCAGGGGGCGGTGGCGGCGGTGATCGGACTGCTGGTCTCACCGGATCCGACGCTGCGGCCGCGACAGCTCGACCAGGCCGGCAAGACGATCGGCATGGATCCCGCCTACATCGACGCCGCCAGCCGGGTCATCACCGACCTCCACCGCTCGCTCCAGCTGCCGGCGATCGACATCGCACTGCACTCGATCAGGGAGACTCCCTACGACTACAAGATCTCGCTGGCCGAGGCCATCCATGCCATCGAGAGCTCCCAGTCCGATCAGGACCTGTTCCGCTGGACGCTTCGCCGCGTGATGCTGCGCCATCTCGAAGACCAGCACGACGACGGCTCGGCGGTCCACAACCGCCGGCTGGCCGATCTCGGGCCCGAGGCGGACACCGTCTACGGGGTGATCGCCTGGTTCAACAGCTCCGGATCCGAGCAGACCCAGGCCGCCTACGAGGCCGCCCTGTCGACGGTCGGACTCCCGATCGGCCCGGTCCCCCCGATCGAGCAGCTGACGTTCGACCGCCTCGACGAGGCGCTCGAGCAGTTGTCCCGACTCGACCAGCCCGGCCGGGAGGCCTTCGTGGCCGGCGCCACCGCGGCGGTGCTGCACGACAGGAAGACCACCGTCGAGGAGGCCGAGCTGATCCGGGTGGTGGCCGATGCGGTCCGGCTCCCGGTCCCGCTGCTACTGCCGACCTGAGCCGGCAGGCGAGTTACTGCCGGCCCAGCGATGGGGCGGGGGCTCAGAAGCTGTCGATGGCGGTTTCGAGCAGATCGACCGTGCGGTCGATGTCGGCGATCTTGTCGAGGCCGAACAGGCCGATCCGGAACGTCGAGAAGTCATCCGGCTCGCCGATCATCAGCGGGACGCCGCCCGCCACCTGCACGCCGGCGTCTGCGAATCGCTTCCCGGTCTTGATGTCGGACGCATCGGTGTAGGACACCACCACACCGGGCGACTGGTAGCCCGCCGCAGCGACACTGGCGAACCCCCGATCCACCAGCAGCGCCCTGACCCGGGATCCCAGCTCACCGAGGGCCGCCTCGGCCTCGTCGAAGCCGAACGCCTCGGTCTCGACCATCACGTCCCGGAAGACCCGCAGCGAGTCGGTCGGCATGGTGGCGTGGTAGGCATGACCGCCCGCCTCGTAGGCGGCCATGATCTCCCGCCACTTTCGCAGGTCGCAGGCGAAGCTCGTGCTGGTCGTCTCGCTCAGCCGGTCCTGCCCGGCCGCCGACAGCATGACGAGGCCCGCACAGGGCGGCCCGCTCCAACCCTTCTGGGGAGCCGAGCAGACCACGTCGACCCCGGTGGCCGCCATGTCGATCCAGATGGTGCCGGACGCGATGCAGTCCAGCACGAAGAGCCCGCCGACGGCGTGGGTGGCGTCGGCCACGGCCCGGATGTAGTCATCCGGCAGGATCATGCCGGCCGAGGTCTCGACGTGAGGGGCGAACACCACGCTCGGTCGCTCGGCCGCGATGGCCGCGGTGACCTCTTCGATCGGCGGCGGGGCGTACGGCGCGTGAGGCCCATCGCCGACCGCCCTGGCGGTGAGCACGGTGTGCGAGGCGGGGATCGAGCCGGCGTCGAAGATCTGGGTCCAGCGATAGCTGAAGTAGCCGTTGCGGATCACCAGCACGTGCCGATCGGTCGCGAACTGGCGGGCCACCGCCTCCATGCCGAAGGTGCCGCTGCCGGGGACGACGACGACGCTGGCGGCGTCGTAGACCCGTCGCAGCGTGGCCGAGATGTCGGTCATGACGCGCTGGAACGACGCCGACATGTGGTTGACCGCTCGGTCGGTGTAGACGACCGAGTATTCCAGGAGGCCGTCGGGATCGACGTCTGGCAGGAGACCGGGCATGGGCGGAACGATACCCGAAGCACCTGCGGTCGAACGAGGTCGAGCGGTCATGTCCGGGGCTCGACCGATTGCCGGGTCGGTGGCGGTTTGCGACACTGGGCCGATGTCCGACTCCGATCGCTTCATCGAGATCCGCAACACGTTGCAGGCACAGCGCACCGACTACGACGCCGCGGTGTCCGGGTTCGGTTGGCCGGACCTGACGGAGCTCAACTGGGCCATCGACTACTTCGATCGGATCGCCGACGACAATGACAACCCGGCGCTCCACATCGTCGAGGAGTCCGGGGAGCGGGCGCAGCTGAGCTACGCCGAGCTGTCGGCCCGGTCGAACCAGGTGGCCAATTTCCTGATGGCCAACGGAGCCGAGCGGGGGGACCGGATCCTGCTGATGCTGGGCAACGAGGTGCCGCTGTGGGAGACGATGCTGGCCGCCATCAAGATCGGCGCCGTGGTCATTCCCGCAACCACGCTCCTGGCCGGGGCCGATCTCGCCGACCGGATGTCGCGTGGCAATGCGTCGATGGTGGTGACCAACCAGACCGGTGTCGCCGCCTTCGAAGCGCTCGATGAGGTCGTGCCGTCCGACGTCTCGAGGATCGCGGTCGGGGGCACACCGGCGGGGTGGGTCGACTACGGCGAGTCCGCGTCGGCCTCGCCCGACTTCCGACAGCCTGAGCAGACGACACCGAGCGATCCGCTGCTCGAGTACTTCACCTCCGGCACGACCGCCAAGCCGAAGCTGGTCCAGCACACCCAGGCGAGCTACCCGGTCGGCCACCTCTCGACGATGTACTGGCTCGGGCTCGGCCAGGGCGACGTCCACTGGACGATCAGCTCGCCCGGCTGGGCCAAGCACGCCTGGAGTTGCTTCTTCGCCCCGTTCAACGCCCAGGCGTGCATCTTCATGTACAACTACACCCGGTTCGATGGCCCGACGGTGCTCGACGTGCTCGTCGAGCACGGGGTCAACACGCTCTGCGCCCCGCCGACGGTGTGGCGGTTCCTCATCCAGGAGGACCTGGCCTCCTACCGGGACCGGTTGGCGCTCCGGGAGCTGATCTCGGCCGGTGAGCCGCTGAACCCCGAGGTGATCGACCAGGTCCGCACCGTCTGGGGGCTGACGATCCGGGACGGCTACGGGCAGACCGAGACCACGGCCCAGATCGGCAACACCCCCGGGGCAGAGCTGAAGCCGGGCTCGATGGGCCGGCCGCTGCCCGGGTACCGCATCGAGCTGTTGGACCCCGTCGGCGAGCCGGCGGACGAGGGGGAGATCTGCATCGCCCTCGGCGACGACCGCCCCCTCGGTCTGATGACCGGCTACGCCGACGATCCGACGAAGACCGCAGAGGTGACCAGTGACGGCTACTACCACACCGGGGACGTCGGCAGCCGGGACGACGACGGCTACATCACCTATGTCGGTCGGGCCGACGACGTGTTCAAGGCCTCCGGCTACCGGATCAGCCCCTTCGAGCTGGAGAGCGTCCTCATCGAGCACCCGGCGGTGGCCGAGGCGGCGGTCATCCCGTCTCCCGACCCGTTACGGGGCTTCGTCCCCAAGGCCTATGTGATCCTGGCCGCCGGCCACGAGCCGACCGGCGATACGGCCAAGTCGATCTTCGGCTTCATGCGGGACCGGGTCTCGGGCTACAAGCTGGTCCGCCGGATCGAGTTCGCCGATCTGCCGAAGACGATCTCGGGGAAGATCCGCCGGGTCGAGCTACGGAGCAACGAGCAGGGTCGACCGGACGAGGGTCCCCGGAACAGCACCGAGTTCCTCGAGGCCGACAGCCGCTGACCCGCCGGCGAGCGGAACCCCTACCGGCTCTTGGCCACGACCGAGTACTCGGTAGCGGGTGTCGGCGGGGTGCCGAACCGGGCACTGACCACGTAGATCTGGGAACCCCGCACGGCGGCGGTGGTCGGCACGTCGAAGCCGTCGTCGGTGAAGGTCTCGGTGACCCTGGCCGAGCTCAGGCTCTTCGACAGTCGCAGCTTCGTGACCTGGTCGAGACTGCCGACGACCGCGTACAGCGTCCGGCCGACCAGCACCAGGCCGTCGCCGTTGACCACCGCGCCGCCGGTGTCGATGGCGCTCGCCTCGCCGGTGGCGACATCGACCCGGAAGAGCACCCCGGTGAAGCTGTTCACCACGATCACGGTGTTGCGGTTGGCCGAGACGATGCCGTTGGTGTTGAACTCTCCCGGGACGAACTGGAAGTCGCCGGACAGCGGGATCACCCGTGGCGGGCCTGCGATGGAGCCGCGGCGGTCGAGCGGGATCTCGTAGATCTCCGGGGCGAACGAGTTGGTGACGTAGGCCGCCAACCGGGTGGTGATCACGTCGTTGATGAACCCGGGCCCGAGGGGGATGTCGGCCTCCAACGAACCGGTGTCGCCGTCATAGACCCGGACCGTGCCGGCGCTGCCGCCGGCCACCCACAGCTGGCCAGACCGACGCTGCACGTCCATGCCGACCGCCAGCAGGCCCGGCTGGCCCGGTACGAGCACCTCGCCCTCACCGGTCCTCACGCTGCCGCGGTAGATGGCGCCGTCGACCAGCGAACCGGTGTAGAACGTCGCCCGCTCCCCGATGGCGATGCCCTCCGGGAAGAAGCCGTTGGGCAGCTCGATCACCGGCGGGAACTGGGGCTGGGACGCCTGGACCGGTGCAGTGGCCGTCGCCACCAGCGCCGTCACGATCAGCAGCACGATGCCTACACGCCTCATTCGGTTCTCCTCGCCGTTTCCGCCAGTGAGGAGAGTAGCTGAGGCGTCCGGGCCGAGCCACCCCTCGGCGCGGCGAGCGCTCAGATGTGGAGGGCGTGACCGAGGGCGGCGAGCGCCGATTCGGCCAGCCCCTCGCCGATCGTCGGATGGGCGTGGATGGTGTCGCCGATGTCCTCCAGCCGGGCCCCCATCTCGAGGGCCAGACCGAATGCAGTCGACAGCTCGGCCACCGAGCGACCGACGGCCTGGAGCCCGACGACGAGATGGTCGTCGGCCCTGGCCACCGCCCTGACGAAACCACGGTCCGATGCCAAGGTCATCGACCGACTGTTGGCCTGGAGCGGGAATCGGCCGACGATGACGTCGAGGCCGTCGGCCTCCGCCTGCTCCGGGCTGAGCCCGACCGTCACGATCTCCGGATCGGTGAAGACGATGGCCGGTATGGCCGTCGGGTCGAACGCCGCTGGTCGGCCGGCGATGGCCTCGGCCACCACCTCGCCCTGCTTCATCGCCCGATGGGCCAGCATGGGCTCGCCGGTCACGTCGCCGATGGCCCAGACGTTGCGCATCGACGTGTGGCAGCGGTCGTCGATGGCGATGAACGGACCGTTCATCGACAGACCGAGGTGCTCCAGCCCGACGCCGGAGACCCGGGGCCGCCGGCCCACCGTGACGAGCACCGTGTCGGCCGCGATGGTCCGTCGGCCGTCCGATCCCTCGACCACGAGACCATCGTCGGTGAGCTCGACGGCCGTCGTCCCCGTCAGGACGTCGACGCCGAGGGCGGTCAGGCTCTTGGCCACCGGGGCGGTGAGCTGGCGGTCGTAGATGGGGAGGATCTGCGGCTCGGCCTCGACCACGGTGACGATCGAGCCGAGCTTGGCGAAGGCCATGCCGAGCTCCAGCCCGATGTACCCCCCGCCGATCACCGCCAGGAGCGGGGGGACCTCGGTGAGGGCGAGGGCCTCGGTGGAAGAGATGACGCCGTCGCCGAACGGGATCGCCGGCAGGGCCACCGGCTCGGAACCCGTAGCGATCACCACGTGGTCCGCGGTGATGCGTTGGGTCGACCCGTCGACGCCCGTCACGTCGGCCGTCTTGCCGTCGACGAGCGTGCACCACCCCTCGACGACGTCGGTGTGGGCCTTGGCCAGCAACCGGCCGACGCCGCTGTTCAGCTTCCTGACGATGCCGTCCTTCCAGGCCACGGCCTGGCCGAGGTCGATGGTGGGATCGGCCACCGAGATGCCGAGCGGTGCGCGCTTGGCCTGGTCGGTGGCGATGGCGAACTCGTCGGCGACGTGGATCAGCGCCTTCGACGGTATGCAGCCGACGTTCAGGCAGGTCCCGCCGAGTGGCAGGCCGTCGACGACCACGGTCTCGAGGCCGAGCTGGCCGGCCCTGATCCCGGCGACGTAGCCGCCCGGTCCACCACCGATGATCAGGACCTGGGTATGGCGGGCGGTCACCCTCGTCCCTCCTTCATTGGTCGATGAACAGTAGGGCCGGCTGCTCGAGCGAGCGCTTCAGGGCCTGGACGAATCGGGCGGCGTCCCAGCCGTCGATCACCCGGTGATCGAACGAGCACGACAGGTTCATCATCTTCCGAGGCACGAACTCACCGTCGATCCAGACCGGCCGAATCGTCATCTTGTTGACGCCCACGATCGTGGTCTCCGGCTTGTTGATCACCGGGGTGGTCACCAGCCCCCCGAGCGGGCCGAGGCTGGTGATGGTGATGGTGGAGCCGGTCAGGTCGGCCGGTCCGGCGGTCCCGGTCCTGGCCGCCTCGGCCAGCTCACCGATCCTGGTGGCGGTGCTCCACAGCGATTCGGCCTCGGCGTGGTGGACGACCGGGACGACCAACCCGCCGTCGGTCTGGGTGGCGATGCCGACGTGGACACCGCCGAAGGTCCGGAGGGTGCCCGGTTCGCCGCTGCGGCGGCCGCCACCCTCGCCGCCGTTGGTCGACGGGTCGATGACGTGGGCGTTCATGTTGGGGAAGCGGGGCAGCTCGTTGACGAGGGCCCTGATGAGGAACGGGAGCACGGTCAGCCTCGGCCGTCCGCCGTCGCCGTCGCTCCCGGTACGCATGGTGCCTTCAGTGCTGGCGGTGTTCAGGGCGGCGCGGAGCTCTTCCAGGGCGGTCATGTCGATCTCCTCCACATAGGTGATGTGGGGAATGGTCGACGTGGAGGCCACCATCTGCTCGGCGATCTTGCGCCGGATGCCGATGATCGGCTGATCGGCCACGGTCGGATCGGGCTGGCGCCGCCCGGCGGCCGACCCGACCCCGGCAGCCGCTGGCCGGGCACCGGTTCGGGCTGCGTCGAAGACGGCATCGAGATCCTCGTGGCTGATGCGCCCCGCCGGTCCGGTACCGACGACGGTCCGGAGATCGATGCCGGCCTCCCTGGCCCGCCGGCGGACCGCCGGGGTGGCGATCGGCCTGCGGCCCTCCGGCCGGGGGGCCACCGGACCGGCGGTGACCGGCCGAGCGGCCGCCGGAGCAGGAATCGCCTCGGTCGAGGCCGCCGCCCCGGTCCCGCCTCCGGCTGGCGCTGCCGCTCCGGCCCCGGCTGCGGTCACGGCTTCCGCTTCGGGGAGCGCGGCCTCGGCGGGGATCTCGGCTCCGGTGGGGATCGCGGCCTCGGCGGCGACGATCCGCTCGGCGGCGATCTCGGTGTCGCCCTCGCCCTCGACCTCGAGCGTGAACAGCGTGGAGCCGACGAGGAGCACGTCGCCGGCGGCGCCGCTCAGGACCTGCACCACACCGTCGACCGGAGCCGGGACCTCGACGGTGGCCTTGTCGGTCATGACCTCGGCGATGGTCTGGTTCCGCTCGACCGCCTGGCCCTCCGTGACCGCCCACGAGACGAGCTCGACCTCGGCCACCCCCTCACCGACGTCCGGGACCTTGATCGTCAACCGACCCATCAGTAGTGGACCACCTTCTTCAGTGCGTCGCCGACCCGGTCCGGTCCGGGGAAGTACACCCACTCGAGACCGACCGGGTAGGGCGTGTCGTAGCCGGTGACCCGGGTGACCGGGGCCTCGAGGTAGTCGAAGCATCGCTCCTGGACCTGGGCCGACAGCTCGGCCCCGAAGCCGCTCGTCCTGGTCGCCTCGTGGATGATCACGCAGCGACCGGTCTTGGTGACCGACGTGGTGATCGCGTCGACATCGAGGGGGAGCAGGGTTCGCAGATCGATGATCTCGGCGTCGATCCCGGTCTCCTCGGCCGCAGCCTCGGCAATGAACCGCAAGGTGCCGTAGGCCAGGACCGTGACCTCGGCGCCGGTGCGGACGACGTCGGCCGTGCCGAGCGGGATCGTGTAGTGGCCCTCTGGCACCGAGCCCAGCTCGTGGCGCGACCACGGCTGGATCGGCCGATCGTGGTGACCGTCGAACGGACCGTTGTACAACCGCTTCGGTTCGAGGAAGATCACCGGATCCGGGTCTTCGACGGCGGCGATCAGCAGCCCCTTGGCGTCGATCGGGTTGGAGGGGATCACGGTCTTGAGCCCGGCGACATGGGTGAAGAGCGCCTCGGGGCTCTGGGAGTGGGTCTGGCCGCCCCTGATCCCGCCCCCGACCGGCATCCTGATGACGAGCGGAGCGGTCAGCTCCCCCGCCGAGCGGGACCGCAACCTGGCCGCCTCGGAGACGATCTGGTCATAGCCCGGGTACATGTAGTCGGCGAACTGGATCTCGGCCACGGGACGGAGCCCGTATGCCGCCATGCCGACCGCAGCCCCGACGATGCCGCTCTCACTGATCGGGGTGTCGAAGGAGCGGTGCTTGCCGAACTCCTGCTGCAGTCCCTCCGTGCAGCGGAACACACCGCCGAAGAACCCTGCGTCCTCACCGAACGACACCACCCGCTCGTCCCTGGCCATCATCACGGCCAGGGCGTCGCGGATCGCCTCGATCATGGTCATGCTGCGGGTGGGGGTGGCGGACGGGTCGGCCGATGTCGCTGGCGCCGCCGGGAGGGTCGGATCGTGGTCGATGGCCATCTCAGTAACCCAGCTCCTGGCGCTGCTCGACGAGGTGAGGGGGCATCTCGGCGTACACGTGACGGAACATGTCGACCGGCGACTGCGGGGGCCCGCTGTTGAGCGTGCCGAGCTTCTCGGCCTCGGCCACCACCTCGGTCACCCGTTCCCGGCACTCCGACTTCAGCGCCTCGAGATCGCCGAGGGTCATCGCCCCGATGC
>JAHELU010000133.1:0-12673 GCA_024644005.1 Acidimicrobiales bacterium
CCAGACGTCGTCGAAGCGGTCGCCCCCGATGACCACGTCCGGGAGGAGGCCCTCGCCGCAGGGCCGGAGATCGAGGATCACCGGTTCAAGGTCCCGCCCGCCCTGGGGGAGGCGCCATGATCGGCGGGAGACACATGAGCGGCGGAACGGGTGTCATCGAGATCGCCGCAGGGGTCAGGAGCGGAGCCGTGACCGCCGTCTCGGTCGTGGAGGAGCACCTCGATCGGATCGCCGCCGGTGACGGGGAGATCCACGCCTTCAACACCGTGGTGCGCGAGCGGGCCCTGGCTGCGGCAGCCGCCGTCGACCGGGCCGTCGCCGACGGACGGGACCCGGGGCCGCTGGCCGGGGTCCCTGTCGCCGTGAAGGACAACATGTGCACCCGGGGCATCCCCACCACCTGTTCGTCCAGGATCCTCGAGGGTTGGCGGCCACCCTACGATGCCACCGTCGTCGAGCGGCTGGAGGCGGCGGGAGCCGTCATCGTCGGCAAGACCAACCTCGACGAGTTCGCCATGGGATCGTCGACGGAGAACTCGGCGTTCGGGCCCACCAGGAACCCGGTGGACACCACCCGCGTCCCCGGTGGATCATCCGGCGGGTCGGCTGCGGCGGTGGCGGCCGGCTTCACGCCGCTGTCGTTCGGCTCCGACACCGGCGGCTCGATCCGCCAGCCGGCGGCGCTGTGCGGTGTCGTCGGGGTGAAGCCGACCTACGGGGCGGTCAGCCGGTACGGGTTGGTCGCCTTCGCCTCGTCGCTCGACCAGATCGGACCGCTCTCCCGGACCGTGGCCGAGAGCGCACTCGCCTACGACGTCATCGCCGGCCACGACCCGAGGGACTCGACCTCGATCGACCGCGTGCTGGCGCCGGTGACGGCCCGCCTCGACGACGGCGTCGACGGGCTGCGGGTCGGCATCATCGCCGAGCTGTCCAGCCAGGACATCGAGGGCTTCGAGCCGGCGGTGGTCGAGCGATCCCATCAGGCGGCGGACGCGCTGGCCTCGGCCGGAGCCAAGGTGGAGGAGGTCTCGATCCACTCCACCATCGCCGGGCTGTCGGCCTACTACATGATCGCCCCGGCCGAGGCCTCGTCGAACCTGGCCCGCTACGACGGTGTCCGCTACGGGCTGCGGCGCGCCGGCCCCAACACGGCGGCGATGATGAGGGCCACCCGCACCACCGGTTTCGGCGACGAGGTCAAGCGCCGCATCATGCTCGGCACCTACGCCCTGTCCGCCGGCTACTACGACGCCTTCTACGGCAAGGCCCAGCGGGTGAGGACGATCATGATCCGCGAGTTCGACCGGGTCTACGAGGACTTCGACGTGCTGCTGACCCCCACCTCGCCCTGCGTCGCCTTCCCGTTCGGGGCCAAGGCCGACCCCATCACCATGTACTACAACGACGTGTGCACCATCCCCTGCAACCTGACCGGCCACCCGGCAATGTCGATCCCGTTCGGGACCGGGGCCGACGATCTGCCGGTCGGGGTGCAGATCATGGCACCGATGCTCGGCGAGGAGGACATGTTCCGGGCCGCCGCCGTGGTGGAGCGGGCAGCGATCGGGTCGGAAGGGGCCGACCGATGAGCACGACGACGGAGGAGATCGGGACCGAGCCGGATCTCCTGCCCGGCGGCTGGGAGATGGTGATCGGCCTCGAGGTCCACGCCGAGCTGGCCACCGCCACCAAGATGTTCTCGCCGGCCCGAAACGAGTTCGGCGGCGAGCCGAACACCAACATCCATCCGGTCTGCCTCGGCCTGCCGGGCACCCTGCCCGTGGTCAACCGCAAGGCGATCGAGCTGGCCATCCGGATCGGCCTGGCCCTCAACTGCACCGTGCAGCGATCGGTGTTCGCCAGGAAGAACTACTTCTACCCGGACATGCCGAAGGACTACCAGATCAGCCAGTACGACGAGCCCATAAACGTCGACGGCCACCTCGACCTCGCCTCCGGCGCCGTCATCGGCATCGAGCGGGCCCACCTCGAGGAGGACACCGGCAAGTCCACCCACGTCGGAACGTCCGGTCGCATCCACGACGCCGGCTACTCGCTCGTCGACTACAACCGGGCCGGCGTGCCCCTGATCGAGATCGTCAGTCGGCCGGACATCCGCGGTCCAGAGCAGGCCAAGTCCTACGTCGAGGAGCTGCGGGCCATCGTGGTGGCCATCGGAGCCAGCGACGGGAAGATGGAGGAGGGCTCGCTGCGGGTCGACGCCAACGTGTCGGTCCGTCCGGCCGGCAGCGACGAGCTGCGGACCAGGTGCGAGATCAAGAACGTCAACTCGCTGCGGTCGCTCGGCCGGGCCATCACCTACGAGGCCAGGCGGCACGTGTCCCTGTACGAGGCCGGCGACGCCCCCCGCCAGGAGACCCGGCACTGGGACGAGGAGGAGGGCAGGACCAGGCCAGGTCGCTCGAAGGAGGAGGCCGAGGACTACCGCTACTTCGCCGATCCCGACCTGGTACCGGTCGACCCGTCCCCGGAGTGGATCGAGGAGATCAGGGCTGCTCTGCCCGCCCTGCCGAAGGATCGGCGCCAGGCCCTCGTGTCGACCGGGGCCAGCCTGCCGGCGGCCGCCGTGGCGGTGGCCCGCGACCTCGACCGGCTGGCCCTGGCGGCCATCGAGGCCGGGGCCGATCCCGAGCGGGTCCTGACCCACGTCGCCAACAACCTGGCCGTCGAGGGCGCCGGCGAGCTCGATCCAGCGGATTTCGCCGACCTCGTCAAGCTGGAGACCGGCGGCGGACTCACCGCCACCCAGGCCAAGCAGGTCCTCGCCGAGATGGTCGAGACCGGTCGCGATCCTGCCACCATCGCCGCCGAGCGGGGATTCGAGGCGATGGACAGCGGTGAGCTCGAGGCGCTGCTCGACGGGATCATCGCCGACCACGGGGACGAGTGGCAGCGCTTCGTCGACGGCGACGACAAGACACGCAAGAAGATGCAGGGCTTCTTCACCGGTCGGGTCATGCAGGCCACCAAGGGCCAGGCAGATGGCAGAATGGTCAATCAGCTGCTCAATCGCAAGGCCGGCGGCTAACCGCTCACCAGCGTTACCGGGCGTTCGGTAAACCGCCCACCGGGCTCAGGCGTCTGAGGGGTGTGAGCGTGGCAACACTGGACAGGAATCACGGTGAGGCGATCGCGTCGACCGCCCCGTCCACGCTGCCTGCGCTCTACGATCAGCACTATCGGTCGATGGTGAAACTGGCCTCGATGTACGTCGACGATCGAGAGACGGCCGAGGAGGTCGTCCAGGACGCCTTCGCCGAGCTGCTGGCCGGCACCTACCACATCGAACCCGGCCGGGAGGCCCCCTACCTCCGCAAGATGGTGCTCAACGGGTCCCGATCGCTGCTGCGCAAGCGCCGGGTCCGGCGGCTCCACACCCCCGACGATCCCGGTCTGGTGGCGGCCGCCGAGGAGACGGGGGTCGCCCGCTCGGAGCGGGAGCGGATCCTGCAGGCGGTTCGCCGGCTGCCGGAGAAGCAGGCGGCGGTGATCATCCTCCGGTACTACCTCGATCTCTCGGAGGCGGACATCGCCGAGACGCTCGGCATCGCCAGGGGCTCGGTCAAGTCGCACGCCCACCGGGGGCTGGCGAAGCTCGAGAAGCTGTTGGGCCCTGGCGACAGGGAGGAGGGGCGATGAGCGGTCCCCGACGATCCGAGCGGCGCGACGACCAGCTACCGGAGCGCCTGTCGGCCGCCTTCCGGTCCCAGGCCGAGCGGTTCGAGCCCTCGCACGACTCCTACGCCCGCCTGGCCGAAGCGGTGAACCGCCCCGTGCGGCAATCCCCGGCCCTGACCTGGCTGCGGCCGGCCATCGCCACCGTGGCGGTGGCCGTGGCCGCCGGTGCCGGTATCGGCACCCTCCTGCTGCGCGCTGACGACGTCCAATCGGTGGGTACCGGACCGGGCGACGTCGCAGCCACCGCTCCTGGTGACGCCGACGATGCGGCCGTCGGTCAGCCCGAACTGGCCGACGGTGCGGACTCGAGTGCCGATGCCGATGCCGATGCCGATGCAGCGTCGACCGCCGATGCCGAATCGACAGCCGATGCCGGAACACCGCTCGGTGGTGACGATGCGGTCCTCGGACCGATCCGCTCGACCGAGCTCGAGGCCGCCGAGGCGTTCCTCGATCTGCTGCGCCTGACCAACGGACGGGCCGAGCTGATCGACGGCCGAGTGGCGGTCCGCAGCTTCGGTGAACCGGGCGAAGCCGGCACGGACGGTCCGCTGGTGGCCACGCTGACCGTGGTCGAGACCGAAGACGGGTTCGCCGTGGCCGAAGCCACGTCGGACACCGTCGCCATCGACGAAGCGACCGGCGGCGAGCGCACGGACGGCACCCTGACCGTGAGGGGGACCGGCACCGGGTTCGAGGGCGGCCTGGTCGTCCGGCTGGTCTCCGCGCTCGACAACCGGAGCCTGGCCCCAGTCGTGCCGGTATCGGCCGGCGCGCTCGGCGAGCCGGCCCCGTTCAGCGCCGATGTGCCGGTGGTCGGCGCCGAGCGGGCCTGGGTGGTCGTCTCTGCCGATGGCGGGGCCGACGGCGTCATCGATCCCTTTGCCGCAACCCCGGTCTCCTACCGGTCCGAGGCCGATCCGGCCGGCTACGCCGTCGTCCGGGTCGACCTCGACGACGTCGACGGCGGGCTGAAGGTCCGCCGGGGACCGGGCGTCGCCAACGAAGCCTTCGACGTGCTGCCTCCGGGCTCGGTCGGGATCCGTCGGGCCGCCGACTACCCCGAGCCGGTGGGCGACGACCTGTGGTGGTCCATCGTCACCCCGAACGGGGAGCAGGGCTGGGTCAACAGCCGGTTCCTGGCCGCCCCCGAACCGGTGAGCGAGCGGGCCATCGCCGAGGTCGCCGCACGGCTGCAGCAGACCGGGCTGGCGGGGCCGGGCCCACCGTTGGTCCGCAGGGCCCCGGTGGCCGTCGGCTCCATCGCCGAGCCGATCGAAATCCCGGCCCGGGAGCTGCTCGGAGCCCGGGGCTGGACCGAGACCCGGTCGATTCCGCTGCCCGCAGCGGCCGGGCCGACGGAGCAGGTGTCGCTCGAGGACTTCCTGCTGGTCGAGCGGTGGTCGACAGCCGAGCTGCAGATGGACGGCAGCTTCTCCTACCCGTCCGACGAGCAGGCCGCCAGGGCCTACTTCGCCGAGCTGTCGAGCTTCGTGCTCGTCCCGGAGACGAGCGACGGAACAGACCGGCGGATCTTCGTGTTCCTCGAGGCCACCCCGGCCGGGCCCGAGGTGGCCGGGATCGTGGCCGAGGTCCAGCAGCGCTGAAGGGACCGTCGGTCGGTCATCGGGCCGCAGCCGGTTCGGTGCCGAGCACGATCCAGCGATCGCTGCGCCATCGGTACCACAGGGCCAGCGCTCGCAGCACCATGAAGAACGTGATGAGGGCCCACAGCCAGCCGAGGCCTGCGTCGGCCTGGATCAGCCACACCGCCAACGCGGCGAACACAGCGCCGGCGACGGCCATCGTCCGGCCGAGGTAGGTGAGATCGCCGGCCCCGATCAGGATGCCGTCGAGGGCGAACACGTAGCCGTTGAGGGGCTGGGACAGGGCAACGAGGAGCAACACGAAGGCGGTGGCGGCCACCACCTCGGCGTCGGTGCTGAACAGGCCGGCCACGGGCTGGCGGACGGCCAGCAGCCCGAGGCCTACCATCGCGCCGACGCCGACGTCGAGCTGGATCATCCGCCGGGCGGCGGCCTTGGCCCGATCGGCGTTGCCGGCTCCCAACCAGCGCCCGGTCAGCGCCTGGCCGGCGATGGCCACCGCGTCGAGAGCGAGGCTCAGCGTCCCCCAGACCTGGGACGCCACCTGATGGGCCGCCAGCTCGGCCACCCCGATCCTGGCCGCCACCGCGGTGCCGACCGTGAACGACCCCCGCAGCGCCACGGCCCGCAGGACGAGCGCCCGACCGGCCCGCATGAGCATCGCGATGGCCGGGGGATCGGGTCGGAGCCCGACATCGGTCCGTCTCGCCCAGCGGACGACGGCCACGGCGAACACCGTGCCCGTGGCGATCTGGGCCAGCACCGTCGACAGGGCCGACGCCCCGATGCCGTAGCCGAGACCGGGGATCAGGATCAGCTCGACGATCAGGTTCATGACCGCCCCGGCCACCGCCACGGCCAACGGCGTCCTCGTGTCCTGCCGCCCGGTGAATGCGCCGGCCCCCGCCAGGTTCATCAGGAGGAACGGCAGCCCGAGCAGGCTGATCAGCAGGTAGAGCCGGGCTGCATCGAGGGTCCGCCCCGCACCTCCGAGGGCGGTGAGCAGCCACTCGCCGGTCACGACCAGGACGGCGACGAAGCCCGCCCCCAGGATCACGGCCAGCCACAGTCCCTGGACGGACTGGTAGGCGGCGTCACGCTCCCGTCCACCGCCGATCAGCCTGGCCACCGCCGCCGTCGTGCCGTAGGTGAGGAAGATCGTGAGGGTGTGGACGCTGAGCAGAATGGTCGTGGCCAGGGCGAGCCCCGCCAGCTCCTCGGTGCCGAGACGACCGACGATGGCGGTGTCGACGAGCACGTACAGCGGCTCGGCCACCAGCGTCCCCAGGGCGGGAACGGCCAGCCGGGCTATGTCCCGATCGTAGGGGTTGGCCGTCGGGCGCCAGCGAATGCCCACCCTGGAGTATGCCCCGGGCCGCCGGCTGGCCGGTACGTCGGTGCGCCTACCGGCGCACCGACCAGAAGGCACAGCGTCGAGATTCTCGGCTCGCAGAGCCGAGATCCAACCGGGCCGAAGCGCGGGCTCCTCGACCCGCACGGGTCCCGAGGCGATCGGATCCCCTTTTATCTGCTCGTTCGGTCGGCCCTCGTATGCTGGGGTGGTGTTGACAGAGGACGCAACCTGCTACCGGCATCCTCAGATTCGGGCTGCGGTCGGCTGCCAGCGATGCGGTCGCCCGATCTGCCCCGAGTGCATGACCCAGGCCTCGATCGGCCATCACTGTCCGACGTGCCTGGCCGGGAACACCCAGCAGGTCTACACCCCACGGAACCTGCCGGGCGGCGGTCTCACGGTGGTGAAGGCGCTGATCGCGGTCAACGCCGTCGCCTTCCTCGCCCAGCTCGCCAGCTCGGATCGGCTGACGATCCGGGGCTGGCTGTTCGGTCCGGAAGTGGGAGACGGCGAGCTGTGGCGGATCGTCTCCTCGGCCTTCCTCCACGGCTCGATCCTCCACATCGGCCTCAACATGTACGGGCTCTGGTTGCTCGGCAACGTGCTCGAGGAAGGCCTCGGGAAGCTCCGATTCGGGTTGGTGTACCTCGCTGGCCTGCTCGGCGGCTCCCTGGCGGTACTCGCGTTCGATTTCGGCTCCCCGACCCTGGGGGCGTCCGGGGCGGTGCTCGGCCTGGCCGGGGCCCTGGCCGCGGTCCTGTGGTCCCGGGGCATCAAGCTCACCCAGACCTCGCTCGGCTTCATCCTGGCCCTCAACCTCGCCCTGCCGCTGCTGGTCAGCCGGATCTCGTTCTGGGGCCACTTCGGCGGCATCGCGTTCGGGTTCGCCGCCGGCTGGCTGCTGTCGTGGCTGCCCGAGCGGCTCGGCCAGTCGAAGGAGGTTGCGATGTCTGCCACCGTCGGCCTCTGCGCGGTGCTCGCCGTCGGAACGGTCGTCGTCGCCGGTGCCGGCGGTCTCGCCTGAGGCCGCCCGCTCGCGGTCAGTCGTCGCCGCCCAGTGGCGCACCGATCGTCTCGGTGAGGAAGCTCTCCATGCGCCGCCAGGCCAGTTCGGCGGCCTGCGGGTCGTAGTTGTCGCCCTCCTCGAAGAACCAGTGCTTGGCACCCGGGTAGAGGTGGAAGCTGGTCTCCCGACCGCCCAGCCGGATGAACGACTCGGTCACCACCCGATCCTCCTCGGTCACGATGTGGTCGTCCTCGGCGAAGTGGCCCTGGTACGTGGCGGTGGCGTGGTCGAAGTCGATCGATTGGGCACCGTAGAACACCACGACCGATCCGACTTCTCGCGTCAGCCGGGCGGAGAGCCACAACGCCAGCGAGCCCCCCATCGAGAACCCGACGACGGCGATGGGGTGAGCGGCGTCCGCAGATGCCGCTCGCAGGGTGTGGGCGGACGACATGACCAGACCGGACAGCTCGTCGGGGTCGGCGGCGCCCAGGACGGCCTCGCCCTCGGCCTCGGTCATCGGCTGGACGCCGTCGAACATGTCGGGAGCGAGCACGGTGAACCCTATGTCGGCCAGACGGCGGCAGAACTCCCTGGTCCACGGCGTGAGCCCCCACCACGAGTGCAGCACCAGGACTCCCGGCCCGGCTCCTCCCACCGGGTCGACGAGAAACGCCTCACCGGCCTTGCGGTTGGTGAACGGCGAGGACGGACCCGAGCTCATGTATCGACTCTACTTGCTGGGCAAAACCCCGTCTCGGGGCGGCGGTCGGCGTGCCCGTTCCTTCCAATTCCGTGTCGGCCAGCCGACAACTGGCCGAACCACTGGGGTTTTGGCTGCCTGGAGAGGCCGTCTGGTACAGACTGTGGGCGGTTTTCGTATCCTGGGAGTGTGAGAAGAGGTCCGATCGGCTGGGTTGTCTCGGCTTGGCGGTTCATCGTCGATGTCTCGCTGCGCTGGTACTACGGCCGCGTCGGTGACCTGGCGGCCAGCGTCACGTTCTGGATCGTGATCTCGCTGCCTGCGCTGGTGCTGGCGATGCTGGCCGTCCTCGGCCCGCTCGACCGCCTCGTCAGTGTGAGCTTCTCCGCCCAGATCGAGACCGAGGTCGAGAAGTTCATCGCCAGCGTCTTCACCGACGAGAGCCAGGGGGTCAGCGAATCGGTGCTGAGCCTCTTCGATGACAACAACAACAGCCTGGCTTTCTTCTCGTTCGCCATCGCCGTGTGGTCGATCAGCAGGGGCTTCTCGGGCCTGATCCGGGCCCTGGAGGACATCTACGGCATCGAGGATCGTCGGCCCTGGTACCACACCCGGGTGGTGGCGGTGATCCTCGGCTTCGGCAGCATCCTGATCTCGGTCCCGCTGGTGCTGCTCGAGATCTACGTCTGGGGCGGTATCGACGACGGGCTGATGGAGTCTGCCCTGCGGGGCCTGGTCGCCATCACGATCCTGATCCTGTGGGCGTCGATCCTCTACCACTTCGGGCCGACCGAGCGCCACCGGTGGCGCTTCGACCTGCCGGGGGCGGTGGTGGCGGCGCTCATGTGGTGGCTGCTCAGCTACGGCTTCGCCCGCTACGTCGATCTGACCTCGAACGCCAACGAGGTCCGGGCCGCGATCGGCGCCGGCCTGTTGGCCCTGACCTGGATCTGGCTGGCGGCCCAGGTGCTGCTGATCGGTGGGGCGGTCAACTACCTGCTGGGGGAGCGCCTCGGGGTGCGCCGGGGTCGCCGCAGCTGGACGATCAGCGAGGTCGTACTGAAGAGCACCGGAGAGATCCGCAAGATCGTGGTCCCCGATCGCGACGACGCCACCGAGCCGATGGCGGTGCCGCCGCCGGCCCCGACCCCGACCCCGACCCCGACCGTGCCTGGCCCAGGCCAGCAGCCGGCGGCCGAGACGGATCCGTCTGCGCTGCCGTCGGCGGCCGATCGACGCCGGGCACCAGCCGAGGGGCGACCCGTGGAGCCGGCCCGACCCGGACCTCAGGGCACGGTCGGCGGCGGGGGTCCAACGGTCTGACCTGGGACCCGGCCGTTGTCGGGGCAGTAGGCTGGCTCCATGGGGTTGGTCAAGACGTTCCGGTCCGTCGTCAGGTTCAAGCCGATCGAGCTCGACCCGACGAAACGGAAGCTGGCCGGTGCGGCCAATGTCGAGGACCTGCGCAGGCTGGCCAAGCGACGGCTCCCGGGCGGCGTCTTCGACTACATCGACGGCGGCGCCGAGGACGAGCTGTCGCTCCGGCGCAACGTCTCCGGCTACGGCCGGATCGAGTTCAAGCCCCGGGTGCTGCGCGACGTCTCCAAGATCGAGACCGGCACCACCCTGCTGGGACGGCCGATCGCCATGCCGCTGGTGCTGGCGCCCACCGGCTTCACCAGGATCGCCGACCCCCAGGGAGAGCTGGCGGTGGCCAGGGCCGCAGCCAGGGCCGGGATCCCCTATGGCTTGTCGACGATGGGCACGAGGACCATCGAGGAGGTGGCGGCGGTCAGCGACGGCCCGAAGTGGTTCCAGGTCTACACCTGGCGAGACCGATCGCTCGTCCGCCAACTCCTCGAGCGGGCCGCTGCAGCACGCTTCGACGCCATCGAGCTGACCATCGACACCGCCGTGCTCGGCCGGCGGGAGCGAGACGTCCGCCGAGGCTACACCCTGCCGCCGAAGGTCGGGCTGGCCACGCTGATCGACGGGCTGCTCCACCCGGCCTGGACGATCGACTTCCTCCGCAACGACCCGATCACGTTCGCGAGCGTCGCAGAGGAGAACCCGGCCGGCGACGGCAGCTCTGCGGTCACGCTGAGCGAGTACATCAACGCACAGTTCGACCCGGCCCTGTCCTGGGGCGAGATCGAGTGGCTGCGCTCGGTGTGGGACGGCCCGATCGTCCTGAAGGGCATCCAGACCGTCGCCGACGCCGAGCTGGCGGTCGAGCACGGGGTCGATGCCATCGCACTGTCGAACCACGGTGGCCGACAGCTCGACGGTGCCCCGTCGATCATCGAGCTCGTGGAGCCGGTGGCCCAGGCCGTCGGGGGCAGGATCGAGATCATCGCAGACGGTGGGGTCCGGCGGGGCAGCGACATCGTGAAGGCGGTGGCGCTGGGAGCGAACGCCGTCATGGCCGGCCGAGCCTACCTCTACGCACTCGGCGCGGCCGGGGAGGCCGGGGTCGATCACCTGCTCGGCTTCCTGGCCGAGGGCATGGAGCGGACCATGGCACTGACCGGGTGCAGGGAGGTCGCAGACATCAACCGCGAGCTCGTCACCTGGCGCGACCGTTGAGCGGCTCCACGGCTCGGGCCGGCCATCGCCGACGGTGAGCGGCCCGATCCGCCTCGAGTTCGTGCTGTCGGGCGATCACGTCGACCGGCTCCCCCCGACGGCGTCCGAGGTGGCGATCGTCGGGCGCTCCAACGTCGGCAAGTCGTCGTTGGTCAACGCCATCTCCAACCGCAGGAAGCTGGCCCATGTCAGCAACACGCCGGGTCGGACCAGGCTCCTCAACCTGTTCTCGGTGGTCGAGGGCCCGGCCGGGAACCGGAGCGACGGTCGGCTACCGGCCACCGTGATGGACCTGCCGGGCTACGGCTATGCCGCCGCCTCGAAGCAGCTCAGGGCAGGCTGGCAGCGGATGATCGAGGGCTACCTGCTCGAGCGTGAGGGGCTGGCAATGGTCGTCGTCCTGGTCGATGGCGAGGTCGGGCCGACCAAGCTCGACGTGCAGATGCTCGACTGGCTGCGGTCGCACGGCATTCCCCACACCGTGGTCGCCACCAAGCACGACAAGGTGCGCTCCTCGAAGCGGGAGCGGCGGAAGCGGGATCTGGCCGCCGGCTGCGACCTGGAGGTCGGCGACGTGGTCTGGGTCAGCGCGGTGAAGGGCACCGGGATCGACCGCCTCAGGGGGCTGATCCGGACCTGGTTGTCGTGACCGGGAGCGCCCATCGGTGGGCCGTGGTCCGGTTTTGGTATTTGCACCCCGCTCCACCATCATTGGCTCCATGACCGACGCGAAGATGTCCGGTGGGACGATGGTCGAGGATGTGGAGACGAAGCTGGTCGAGGAGGCCATCGACGAGCTGCTGCGCAACCACCCGCCGGCCGACTGCTCGAGGATCGAGTTCCGGGGCCACCAGTACGACCACGGGCTCGCCTGGGTCCATTTCGACGAAGGCCAGGGTGGCCTCGGTGTCCGCCCTCCGCTCCAGCGCCTCGTCGAGGAGCGGCTGCGGGAGGCCGGGGCCGAGCCGGCCGATCCGTCGACGTTCTTCCTGCAGCTCGCCGGCCCGACCATCGCCACCCACGGCTCGGACGAGCAGAAGCGGCGCTTCCTCCGACCGATGTTCACCGGTGAGGAGAAGTGGTGCCAGCTCTTCAGCGAGCCAGGGGCGGGCAGCGATTTCGCCGGTCTCGGGACCCGGGCCGTCCATGACGGCGACGAGTGGGTGGTCAACGGCCAGAAGGTGTGGAACACGATGGCCCACGTGGCGGACTGGGGGATGCTGGTGACCCGGTCCAACCCCGACCTCCTGAAGCACAAGGGGATGACCTACTTCGCGCTCGACATGCACGCCCCCGGGGTCGAGGTCAGGCCACTGCGCCAGATCACCGGCGAGGCCGAGTTCAACGAGGTCTACCTGACCGACGCCAGGGTGCCGGACGCCGATCGCATCGGCGACATCGGTGAGGGCTGGCGGGTCTCGCTGACGACGCTGATGAACGAGCGGACCGCCATCGGTGGCGGTGGCGCACCGAAGCGGGGCTCGGGGGCCATCGCTGCGCTGACCGCGGTGTGGCAGGGCCTGCCGGCCGAGCAGCGAACGGCCGATCGCCGCGACGCCGTGATGCGGCTGTGGATCGAAGCGGAGGCGCTGCGGCTGACCAACATGCGGGCCGGTGCGAATCGTCGAGCGGGAAATCCCGGCCCGGAGGGGTCGGTGGCCAAGTTGGCCAGCGCCGAGCTGAACCAGGCGATCTTCGACACTGCCATTACCCTC
>JAHELU010000133.1:12683-13943 GCA_024644005.1 Acidimicrobiales bacterium
TACGATTACACGTTCCGTCGGCCGGAGGACCTGTCGGTGACCGGAGCAGAGAGTGGCCTGGGGCACGCGTTCCTCCGGGTGCGGGCCAACTCGATCGAAGGTGGCACGAGTGAGATCATGCGAAACATCCTGGGCGAGCAGGTACTCGGACTTCCCGGCGAGCCGCGAGTCGACAAGGACGTGGCCTGGATCGACGTGCCCCGGAACTGAGGGCGTCCGTCACGCTGGGCGAGGTCGCCGATGAGCTACGACTTCGCGGTCTGGGAGGGTCCTGCCCCGCTGTCCAACGCCCACGCCACCTCGGAGTGTCAGCGCCAGCTGTCCGCCCGGTCCCAGGCTCCGCCCACGGTGGCCGTGCGCCAGTTCGTGGATCGGCTCCTGGTCGTCCATCCCGACCTCGACCAGCCGGGCGGCGAGGACAGCCCGTGGAGCGACGGCCCGTTGCTGAACCATGCCGACGGTCAGCTGATCTACTTCGGGGTCCAGATCGACGCCGCCCACGAGTGCGCCAAGCTCGTCGAGGAGACGGCGGCCGCGCTGGAGCTGGTGGCGTTCGATCCCCAGCTCGGCCAGCTCCTGCCGTCTGCGACGACCGTGGCCCGTTCCGCCGACTTCGAGCTGCCGACGGCCTCGGACCTGCCGCTCCATCTGACCGCCGTCATCGGCGAGGCCCTCGGGGCCGGCGTGGCCATGGCCGGCATTCTCGAGCAGGTCGAGACGGGCTTCTACGTCCAGTGGATGGCCAGGGACGGTGGCTTGACGATCGAGGCTCAGGGGGAGGAGCTGTTGGCCGTCGAGCACCGCCTCGGCGAGGAGGCCCGGGAGGAGATGATGCGCCTCGGCTTCGTGGAGGGTGACCCGAACTGGACGATCCACTGGGACGACGGTGGGCGCGATCTGCAGGAGGCGGGGCAGATACTCTCCGACGTGCTGACCGTCGTGCGGGCGTTGCCGCTCGGCACGCCGATGGCCCTGCAGACCTTCCCGGTGTAGACCGGCCCGCGTCGGCCCCTGGCCATGGCTGGTGCCCAGGCCACTGACGTCCGGCCGGCCAAGCACCGCAAAGGTTGGTGCTCAGGGCACTAGACGATACGCCGATGGGCGGCCCACATCGCCAGCTCGTTGCGGCTCGACAGCTGGAGCTTGCGCAGCACCGACGAGGCGTGGGTCTCGACCGTCTTGATCGAGATCGTCAGCCGGCGGGCGATCTCCTTGTAGGCGTAGCCCCTGGCCAGCAGCCGCATGACCTCCTGCTCCCTG
>JAHELU010000134.1 GCA_024644005.1 Acidimicrobiales bacterium
CCACTGCGTGACAAAGTAACCCACTTCGCCCCCCTGCGCAACCCTTTTGATGACGATCCGCGGTTGACCACGCGCGCATCGCGCGTACGGTCGTTCGAAATTACAGCGATGTCGGGAGGACGCAACAGCGCAGAATCCCCTGGAATCAGCCGATCGGGCGCCCTGCCACCACCATCCCGTCGGCCGGGCGGCGCGGTGGGGCGAAGTGGGGCGTCGGGCGGCTCCGCGGTGAATCCGATAGAGCTCCGCGGTGAATCCGATAGAGATGGACCGATGGGTCGTCACGATTCGACGGAGGCCGGCCAGGTGCCACTCGGCCACTGGCAGGTCTCGATCACCGAAGGGCCGGCTGGACCGTTCCATCAACACGTCCCGCCGGCCGAGACGGCACCCCAGATCTGGGTTCGCCGCATCCCCCGACCGGCCATCGTGCTCGGCAGCAGCCAACCGGATGCGCTGATTCGCCACGATCGGGCCGAGCGCGACGGCCTAGAGGTCTGCCGGCGCCGGTCGGGCGGCGGCCTCGTCTACATCGATCCGGAGACCGACTGCTGGATCGACGTCATCGTCCCCCGCACCTCCACCCACTGGGACGCCGACGTCGGCCGGGCGTTCCACTGGCTCGGCGATCGCTGGGCCGAGCTGCTGGCCGATCCCACCATTGGCGGGGGCCTCCAGCCGATGGTCCACCGCACCAGCCGGCCGAGCCCCCTCGGGCGGCTGTGGTGCTTCGCCGATCTGGGCCATGGCGAAGTGTCGCTCGCGGGATCGAAGGTGGTCGGGCTGTCGCAGCGACGAACCAGGACCTGGGCCCGGCTCCAGTGCCTGGCCATCGGGGCCTGGCCAGGTAGTCTGCTCCGGCGATACGTCGACCTCGACCTCCTCCGCCAGCAGCCGAGCGCCATCGCAGGCCAAGGACCCGCCGACGGTCACCACGAGCGCACGGCCGGCGACGCGCTGACCGTGGACGACGTGGATCCGACGAACATCGTCGCCGGTCCCCCACCGGACCTGCGACTGCCGGACCCGGTCGCCCTGGCCGAGCGGTTCGTCGCGGCCCTTCCCCCGCCGTGACGCCGCATTGACCCATCCCGGCAGCGGCTTCCCGTACCGTTCGGGCGTTGGGCTACATTGTCCCCATGTCACGGGCCCTCGTGCTGAATGCGACCTATGAGCCGATCGGTGTCGTCTCCGGTCGGCGCGCCGTCATCCTGGTCTTGAGCGAGAAGGTGGACGTCCTGGCCGAGACGGAGGCCACGCTCGCATCGTCACGACTGGAGGTGGCGATCCCGTCGGTCGTCCGCCTGCGGTACTACGTCAAGGTGCCCTACCAGCGGACGGCGCCGCTGAGCAGGCGGGCCGTCTTCGCGCGTGACCAGGGCAAGTGCCAGTACTGCGGCAAGGGGGCCGAGAGCATCGACCACGTGATCCCGCGGTCCCGGGGTGGTGATCACACCTGGGAGAACGTCGTGGCGTGCTGCCGCCGCTGCAACACCTACAAGAGCGACCGGCTACTGAAGGACTGCGCGCTGAAGCTGCGGTCGAGGCCGAGAGCGCCGACCCAGTTCGTGTGGGTCAAGGTGGCGGCCGGCACCGTGCCAGCGGCCTGGACCCCGTACCTCGATCAGCACGCGGCCTGAGCGGTTCCCCCCTCGACGGTCCCGACCAGCCGCCGAGCCCGGTCCGTTCGCCGCCCAGCCGACCGGTCGTCTACGGTGACGCGCAGCCGACACGACGAGCACCACCCGAGACCAGGACCGAGGACCAGCCCGTGCAACCCACCTACACCGAAGCGGCGGACACCTTCCGGGAGAAGATCCAGGGGTTCCTGGCCGAACACCTCCCGCCGAACTGGGCCGGTATCGGAGCGCTCGACGCCGAGGCCGCCCTCGACTTCACCCGGGAGTGGCGCGACGTCCTGCGGGACAACCAGCTGTTGGCGGCCAGCTGGCCGACCGAGTACGGCGGCGCCGGGCTCACGCCGCTCGAGTCGGTGATCATGGCCGAGGAGTTCCAGAAGGCCGGGGTACCGACCGGTGGGACCAACGACGCCTTCAGCATCCAGATGGTGGGCAACACGATCATCGAATGGGGCACCGAGGAGCAGAAGGGGCACTTCCTGCCGCGGATCATCTCCGGCGAGGACGTCTGGTGCCAGGGCTACTCCGAGCCGAACGCAGGCTCGGACCTGGGGAACGTCGGCTGCCGGGCCGTCCTCGACGGCGACGAGTGGGTCATCAACGGCCAGAAGATCTGGACCTCGGCGGGACACCTGGCCAACTGGATATTCGTCCTCACCAGGACCGAGCCGGAAGCTGCGAAGCATCGGGGGATCACCTTTCTGCTCTGCCCGATCGAACAGGACGGCGTCGAGGTCCGGCCGATCAAGATGATCAGCGGCGAGTCGGAGTTCAACGAGGTCTTCTTCACCGATGCCCGTACACCGAGAGAGAACGTGATCGGCGAGGTCAACGGCGGCTGGGCCGTCGCCATGACGCTCCTCGGCTACGAGCGGGGCGAGGCGGCGGCCACGACGCCGGTGGCGTACCGGGGCGAGCTCGACCGGCTGGTGGCCCTGGCCAGGGAACGGGGCAGGACCGACGACCCGCTGATCCGGCAACGGCTCATGTGGTGTCACGCCAAGGTGGAGATCATGCGCTACCTCGGCATGCGGACGCTCACCAAGTTCCTGGCCGGCGAGCAGCCCGGCCCCGACGCGTCGATCTTCAAGCTGTACTGGTCGGAGTACCACCGGATCGTGACCGAGCTCGCCGTCGACATCCTCGGCGCCGACGGCATGCATCTGGAGGGCAAGCTGCCCTCCAGCGCCTTCGCCACCGACTCCCCCGGCGCGCCGAACGACTCCGGTAGCTGGCTCGGCACGTTCCTGAACGCCAGGGCCGGGACGATCTACGCCGGCACGAGCCAGGTCCAGCGCAACATCATCGGCGAGATGGTCCTGGGTCTGCCGAAAGAGCCGCGGTCCGATGGCGGTCCCTGGACCGACATCCCGAAGTAGTGGCGCTGCCGGTGCTGACCGTCGGTCGGGCACTCGTCGCTCGCCCCGATCTGTGGGCCACGGCCATCACCGCCGGTTTGTCGCTGGCCCCGAACGGCTGGTGGCGACGTCGACCGTTCCTGCCGCTGCCCGATCGGGACTGGCTCAGGTTCCGACTGGTCACCGCGTACGGTGGCGACGGTCGGTTGGACGACGAATCGCCGTTCCGGCCGGAGGATCTGATCACCTGGCTGGAGTGGCGCAAGCACTGGCCGGGCTGAGGATCCGAGATCAGGGGTTCTCGGTATCCCGGCTCGAACCTAAGGGTTCTCGATATCCCGGCTCGAACCTACGGGTTCTCGAGATCCCCGATCGTCCTGCCGATCGAGCGGAACCCGACCGCTGCGGCGCCGATCAGGGGACCCTCGTCACCGCAGCCGGCCGGCTCGATCCGGGCTCCCCGGGAGAAGTCGAGCCGGCAGATCCGGTCGACCTCGGCCTGCGCCGCCGCGAAGAAGGGCTCGCCGAACCCCAGGGCCACCGAGCCGGCGACCAGGATCAGCTTGAGGTCGAGCAGGTTGGCAACGGAGCCGGCGGCACGACCGACGTACGTCCCCGCCTCGGCAACGGCGGCGGTCGTGGCCTCGGTGGCCGGGTGACCGCTGTGGGCGGCGATCGCCGGGCCGGACACCTCGGCCTCGAGGGAGCCCCGAACCTGGGACGGCATGTCCCGACCCGGCTCCGCAACCACCATGTGCCCGATGTGGCCGGCGTTGCCCGATCCACCTTCCAGCAGTCTGCGGTTCAGGACGATGCCGCCACCGACCCCGGTCGAGACCACCATCGCCAGGTAGTTGGGCACCCCGACCGCGGCGCCGACCCATCCCTCGGCCAGCGCCAGCGCCTTGGCATCGTTGTCGACCCGGCACGGCAGTCCGGTCAAGCGATGGAGCCGTTCCGCCAGTGGGAAGCTCCGCATCGTCGGGATGTTGATGGGCGACACCAGCTCAGCGCCGGCCGTCATCGGGCCGGCGCAGCCGACGCCGCAGGCCGTGAACCGCTCGAAGGGGGCGAACCGCAGCAGCAGCTCGGTCAGCCGATCGAACGGCTCGTCGGCTCCGGTCGAGGCGGTGGCAAACGGGTCGTCGGTCCTTTGGCCGCTAGCCTGGGTGGGTGTACTGGCCCGCTCGTGCAGACGTCCCTCGTCATCGACAACCCCGACCGCGAGCTTGGTTCCACCGACGTCGATTGCCAGGGCCAACTCCATGAATCGAGACAGTAGCCCGCCTGCCGCGGGAACGAGCCGACCGGTGACCGAGGGCCCCGCCAACTCCTTGAACCGTCCCACGACCGATAGCCTGCGCCATAGCGACGTGTGTACGGAGGTACCCCGGAAGTGAGCACCACAGAGGCCCAGAGTCTGGATGAAGCGAGGGCGTACCAGTTCGCGTCGGCCTTCAACGCCATCCGGGACAACATGCAACAGGTGGTGCGGGGCAAGCAGCACGTCGTCGAGATGACGCTGCTGTGCCTGCTCGCCGGCGGGCACCTCCTCGTCGAGGACGTGCCCGGTGTCGGCAAGACGCTGCTGGCCAAGGCGCTCGGCGCTTCGATCGGCGCCAAGATCGGCAGGATCCAGTTCACCCCCGATCTGCTGCCGGCCGATGTCACCGGCGTGAGCGTGTGGAACCGCAACACCTCGTCGTTCGAGTTCCGTCCGGGGCCGGTGTTCACCGAGCTGGTGCTGGCCGACGAGATCAACCGGGCATCGCCGAAGACCCAGTCGGCCCTCCTCGAGTCGATGGCGGAGACCCAGGTCACGGTGGATGGCGTGACCCATGGGCTCGCATCACCGTTCATGGTGCTGGCCACCCAGAACCCGATCGAGCAGGAGGGCACTTATCCCCTGCCGGAGGCCCAGCTCGACCGGTTCCTCATGAAGATCTCGGTCGGCTACCCGAGTCGGAACGACGAGCTGCTCATCCTTCAGACCCATGAGACCGATGGCTTGGTCGATCGACTGAAGCCGGTGGCGAATCTCCAGGACATCATCGCCATGACCAGGATGGTCACCGCTGTCCACATCGCGCCGGAGCTGCGGATGTACCTGATCGATCTCGCCGATGCCACCAGGCGTCATCCGGCGGTCGGGCTCGGCATCTCGCCGAGAGGAACGCTCAGCCTCCAGCGGGTGGCCAGGGCCAGGGCGGCTGCGCAGGGCCGTGTCTACGTCAGCGACGACGACATCAAGTCCGTGGCCCCCCAGGTCATCGCCCACCGGATGATCTTGCGTCCCGAAGCGGTGCTGCAGGGCACCGACACCGACGCCGTCGTCGCCGACGTGCTACGGGCGGTTCCGGTGCCCTACGACAGGGTCTGATGCGCCCCACCCGGGCCGGCCTCGGCCTCCTGGTGGTCGGCGTCGGGTTGGCGGTGGCAGGTCGGGTGCTCGGCGTGCTCGAGCTGTACCTGCTGGCGGCCATGGCCGTCGTGGCCCTGGTACTGGCCGCCATCTACACCGCCAGCGCCCGGCTCGATCTCTCGATCAGCCGAGTGGCGACACCGGCCCGGCTCCGGGCAGGAACACCCGCCCGCATCGACCTGGCACTGCGGAACCGGGCCAATCGCAAGACACCCGTGCTCGCCGCCCACGACCAGGTGCAGGGGGGCCGAGGGGCCTCGGTGTTGCTGGCCCCGCTGGCCGCCGGGCGCGAGGCCAGGATCGCCTACCGGCTCCCCACTCAGCGCCGGGGTCGGTTACGGGTCGGCCCGCTCGACCTCTCCCTCGGCGATCCGCTCGGGCTGACCAGGACCCAGATCAGGGCGGCGGAAGTCACCAACCTGATGGTCCACCCCCGCCTGATCGACCTGATCCCCCTCATCGCGATCGCCGGGCACGACCCGACCGCCGACCAACAGCCGATCCGGGCCATCTCGAACTCGGGCGACGAGTTCTTCGCCCTCCGGCCCTACGTCGTCGGCGACGAGCTGAAGCGGGTGAACTGGCGGGCATCGGCCAGAACCGACGATCTCATCGTCCGCCAGGAGGAGCGGCCGAAGACCGGCCGGGTCACGGTCGTGCTCGACCGGCGGGCGGAGGTCTACGACGACGATGGGTTCGAGCGGGCGGTGTCTGCCGCCCTCAGCGCCCTCCACAGCGGATTCCGAGGCGGTGATGCCCTCCGGTTCCTGACGACGTCCGGACCGGCGATCAGCGATATCCGTACCCGCTCCGAGCTCGATGCGGTCGACGAGCAACTGGCCCTGATCGAGACCACGGGGAGCGCATCGCTGATCCGCAGCCTCGAAGAGCTCAACCGCATCAGTCGAGGCGGCACGCTCGTGGTGGTGACGGGGCTGTTGAGCGATGCCGTGGAGCCGGTGGTGGCCAGAGCCAAGCGAACGTTCGGCCTGGTCCTGGTGATCGCCTGCCTGCGGTCCCCCGACGGACCCTGGAAGTGGGCGATCACCTATGATGGCACCACGGACTTCGCAAGTGAGTGGCGGCTGGCGATCACCTCGGCGAAGGGACAGTTGGAGCGATGAGACAGGACCCGCAGCCACCGATCTGGCTGGAGACGACGGCCGCCCTGCTCGTCCCGTCGGCCTGCGTGGGCTTCAGCAGGGTCTTCATCGACTCGTCGACCGTGCTGCCGATCATCGGCGCCGCACTGCTGTCGTCTGCGGTGGCGGTCCTGGCCCGGCGGCTCCGCATCCCGCTGCTGCTCGCCGGGGTCATCTCGGCCGGTCTGCTCGGCGCACTGATCATCAACCGCTACGCACCCGGCACCGCGACCCTCGGCGTCATCCCGACCGGAGCCACCGTCGACCAGCTCCAGCTCCTGTTCGACGAGCTGATCCGGAACTTCCAGGAGCTCAAGTCGCCGGTCCCGGCGCTGCAGCCGTTCGTAGCGGCCTCGATGGTCGGCGCCTGGATCATGGCCTTCCTGACCGATTGGGGGGCGATGCGGCTCCGGTTGGCGTTCGAGCCGGTCCTGCCGGCCGGCCTGCTGTTCATCTTCGCCTCCATCCCGCCGATCAGCGCCGGCGGCAACCTCGTGGTGTCGACAGTGGCGTTCGGGGCCGGGGTCGCGGCCTGGGCGGTGAGCCAGCGGGCGGCCAACCTGCTGCAGCGGGGCGTCTGGCTGGCCAACGATCATCGGCGGGGTCCGATCAGCATCGGAACCACCGGGGCGGTCGTGGCGGCGGTGGCGGTGCTGGCCGGCGCGCTGATCGGCGGCCGGCTGCCGGGAGCGGGCGCCGACCCGCTCTACAGCTTCAAGGACCAGGGCGATCCCACGCGGGTCGTGGTCAGCCCGTACGTCAACATCCGCTCCCGATTGGTCACCCAGACGTCGAAGGAGCTCTTCACCGTTGCTGCTGACCAGCCGAGCTACTGGCGGATCGCCGGCCTCGACACCTACGAGGACGACATCTGGAAGGTGGCGGGCGACTTCTCGCCCGAGACCGGACGGCTTCCGGGCCAGCGGGACTACGGCGGCCAGATAACCGAGGTGACCCAGGACTACTCGATAAAGGCGCTGGCTGCGATCTGGCTGCCGGCGGCGTTCGCCCCGGCGGAGATCCTGGGTGCGACGGCCGAGGTCACCTGGAACGCCGAGAACGGCTCCCTGACCGTGGCCAACGACATCGAGGACAGCGACGGCGTCGACTACTCCCTCAAGTCCAACGTGCCGGCCTACAGCGTGGAGCAGCTGCAGGGTGCGTCCGAGGTCATCCCGTCCGACATCGCTGCACGCTATCTGACACTGCCGGTCGATCTGACGCCCCAGGTCCAGCAGCGCGCCGTCGAGCTGACCGCCGGCCTGACCACCCGGTACGACAAGATGCGGGCCATCCAGGACCACTTCCGAGGCTATGAGTACAGCGTGCAGCTCGGGACCCGTGAAGGTGATCCAGTGGAGCAGTTCCTTGCCGAGCGCCGGGGCTTCTGCCAGCAGTTCGCCGGGACGATGGCGCTGATGGCGAGGAGCATCGGGGTGCCGTCCCGGGTGGCCACCGGCTTCACCTGGGGCGACCCGGTCGGCACCGACCAGGAGACGGGCCGGACGATCTACTCCGTGACCGGGCGCCAGACCCACGCCTGGCCGGAGGTCTACTTCGACGACCTCGGTTGGGTGGCGTTCGAGCCGACCCCGGGCCGAGGCCTCCCCGGTGCGGTCAGCTACACCGGCGTGGCGGCGTTGCAGGACTCCGATATCCAGCCGAACAACCCCGGTGAGCCGACCACCACGACCACCGTCGATCCCGCAGCCGGCCCGGGCGTATCGGTCGAGCCGGAGCTCGAGCCGTTCGACGAGGGCGCATTCGTCGAACCGGTCGAGGACTCCGGCCCGCTCGGTTTCGCCGTCCCCTGGCGGTTGGTGGCACTCCTGGGAGTGGTGCTGGCCTACGTGGGCGGCGTGCCGCTCATCTGGCACCTGCGTCGCAAGGCCCGCCGGAATCGGGCCGCGACGCCGGCCCGGCGGGTGGAGACGGCCTGGGCCGAAGCGGTCGAGGCACTCGAGCTGGGATACGAGATCCGGCGGAAGCCCGCAGAGACCCGGACCGAGTTCGCCGGGCGGCTCCACGGCGACCGGCGCGTGCCATCCGACGAGTTCGACCAGCTGGCCGAGGCCGCAACCGTTGCCCGCTTCCACCCTGCCGGCGTCACCGACGTGACCGCAGACCACGCCGACCGGCTGTCCGGTCGGGTCGAGGCCTCCATGAAGAATCGGGTGCCGATCTACACCAGGCTGCGGCGGTTGCTCGATCCCCGCAGGATGTTCCACCCCAACACCCGCGTGGTCACCGAGACCACCTCACCGCTCCTGGCCCGTCAGGCTCGCAAGCCGGAGGAGAAGTCCGAGCCGCCGGTGGAAGCGGGCGTCTGAGGCCAGGTCCTCCGCCGCCGGCCGACCGGTTGGAAGCCGGCGCAGGCAAACTCACTGCGCCCCCCGGCGCAGGCGAAACTCACTGCGCCCCCCCGGCGCAGGCCTCAGTCGGCGTCCGGCTCGTCTGCCCGATCGGAGCGCCGCATCTGCGGGTTGGCCGCCCTGAACGCCCGGGAGAACTGGTCGACGCCGGCCTTGCCCATCAGGCGCAGGTTCCGCTCGAACCCGATTGCGCTGGCCAGCATCAGTAGGAAGCCGCAGAACGCCACCAGGTAGTGGATCTGCAGCGTGGCCACCATGACCACGATGCCGAGCACGAACCCCAGCACCGACCACTTGAGCGAGCCGAGCGCATGACGGTAGACCGTGGTCTCGCTGACTTCACGCGCCAGTCGAGGATCGCTCTCGTGGAGGTTCTTCTCTATCTCTGCGAGAATCCTCTGCTCGTCTTCTGACAGTGGCATTCGCTTTTCCTTCAGCTTCGCAGCCCGGTCCCCGGTGCCTTCACTGTAGTTTCGCGCATCCGGGTGTGTTCAACAACGCAGGCGGTGACAGAATCCTTCCAACGTGGCTGTCGAGCCAGGATTCCCCCCACTCTGACCACGGTATTCGTCCCGATCGGCAGAGCGACGAGTCGTTCCACCAATCGATCGGGAATTGTTGCCCAGAATCTAGTCCGGTTCGGCCCTGAGGGGTGCATCGGGCTGTTCCTCCTCGTCGGGACCCCAGGCCTGCTGGCCCCGTTGCTTCGGCGCCAACTGGCCGCGATCGGCCAAGGCGGCGAGTCCGATCGACGACGGTCCGAATCGATCTCGGATGGTGTCGACGGCGGTGTCGGCCGCCTCCCAGAGCTGCTCGTCGCCGGTCCTGGGCTCGGGCTCGGTGGCGCGGTGACCGACCTCGGCGCCGGACGGCGACAACACCGCCCGGGAGCCGCCGGTACCTGCGGCTTCTCCACCGGCGAGCAGATCGTCGAAGCTCAGCTGGTCCGCGACCTCGGCGGTCAGCCCGGAAGCCCCGATGCCGAGCAGTCGGACGCCTCGGTCGAGCACATCGTGCCCGTCGACCAGGCCGTCGAGCAGCCGGGCGCCGACCGTGACGAGCTGCGCACCGGAATTGGTGGGCCGGCGGAGGGTCTCGGCTCGGGTCATGGTGTCGAACGAGGCGAGCCGGAGCTTCAGGTTGACGGTCCGGCCCCGGAGCCCCGCCGCCCGCAGCCGGGCCGCCACCGAGTGCCCCATGCGGACCAGCTCGCGCTGCAGCTCGTCGCGATCGGTCAGGTCCTGGCTGAACGTCTCCTCGTGGCTGATCGACTTGGTGCGCCGGTTCGGCTCGACCGGGCGGGGGTCGATGCCGTTGGCCACCGAGTGGAGGTGCCGACCGTTGGCGTCGCCCACGGTGTGGATCAGCACGTCGAGTGGCAGGTCGGCCAGATCACCGACGGTGGTGATACCGAAGCGATCGAGTCGCTCGGCCGTCTTCGGACCCACCCCCCACAGGGCCCGGACCGGCAACGGTCGCAGGAACGCCTGCTCGGTGCCGGGCATCACGAGCTTCACCCCCGGTCCGGGCTCGACCCGTCGTCCGACGACCCGGGGCTTCGCCGCTTCCGACGCCAGCTTGGCCACCAGCTTCGACGCAGCCACCCCGACCGAGCAGCTCAACCCCTCGGACTCCTCGACCCGGGCCCGCAGATCGGTGGCGATCTCGACCGGCGAGCCGAGCAGCCTGACGGCCCCGGCCACGTCGAGGAAGGCCTCGTCGAGCGACAGCGGCTCGACCAGCGGTGTCACGTCACGGAACAACGCCATGATGCGACCGCTGACCTCGCCGTAGAGCCGATGATCCCCTGGCAGGAAGATGGCCTGCGGGCACAGCTGGCGGGCCCTGGCAGACGGCATGGCGGAGCGGATGCCGTAGACCCTGGCCTCGTAGGATGCAGCGGCCACCACGCCCCGGTTGCCGGTCCCGCCGACGACCACCGGCTGTCCGACGAGCGACGGGTCCCGTCGGACCTCCACCGACACGTAGAACGCGTCCATGTCGACGTGGAGGATCGTCGCTGCCCTGTCAGGTGTCACGGGCCCGGGTGGTCATCGGTTCGGGTGACCTTCCGCTTCTCGCCGCGGCCGCCCTCGACGCGGTACCGGAAGACCCGGCCGTCGCTGATCCCGTGATGGAGATGGGCCAGCAGCGGCTCGACCACCCACGGCGACGAGCCGTCGAGCCTGGTCCTCGCCGTCACCAGATCGACGAACTCGGCCGACACGACGATGCCGTCCGGATCGTCGACCGCGAGGGAGCCGGACCACCCTGCGGCCCGATGGGCCTCGACCCTCAGGAAGAAGCCGGCGTCCGGGGCGATCACCTCGACCCGGTAGACAGGACCCTGCCACGTCGCGACCTGGAGGCCGGTCTCCTCCCGCACCTCCCTGGTCAGGCCCTCGATCGGCGTCTCGCCGGGGTCGATGACGCCCCCCGGGGTCGACCAGTCCGTGTCGCCGTTGCGACGGACGTTCTGGACGAGCAGTAGGCCGCGCTCGTCGACCACCACACCGCCGGCCACCTGCCAGTGCCGGAGACCGTCAGCGGCGATCGGCGGCAGTGTCGGTTGGTGGGCGGTGCGGTCGCGCTCCGTCACGGCCGTCGCGCTCCCTCGGTGCCGTTGTCGCTCTCCACGGCAGGACCTCGTGTCGATCATCGGTCTGTCCCCGTCATCATGGCAGACGACCGGCGGTGCTGTCCGGGCCGGGACCGGCACGGCCGCGATCCGATCCTTCACCCGGTTTGCCAATAGGCTCGACACCGTGGACCACGAAATCGAGCCGTCCGACGGCAACCACGACCTCCTGCCCTTCGAGGATCTCGCCGTGCCCGAGCCGATCGACTCGGCTCCCCCGGCCTCGGCCCGGTGGCTGGCCTTCGTCGCGATCCTGCTCGGCGGTGGGCTCGGAGCCGTTGTGGGCTATGGCGTCGGCGACCTGATGGGTGGGTCGTCGACGTGGGCTGCGGTCGGTGCGCTCGTCGGCGGGCTGACCGGGGCCGCCGGCGTCGGCGTCGTGGCCAACCTGACCCTGCGGGCCATGAACGAATGGCATGCTGTCGACCACCCCGAGGCGGCCGGCAAGGCCGGGAGGGGCGGCCGACGTGACCAGGCTGCGGCCAGGCAGTGGTCACGCCGAGCCCGTTCGTGACCAGCCAGCCGAGCGACGGGTGACGGGGCTCCCATGACGGCCGGGACCACCCGGACGTCTACCGCCGGAGATCGCCCGCAACCGACCGAGCTGCTCGAGCTGGCCACCGATCTGGCGCTGCGAGCCGGTGCCGCCGTCGCCGGCATGCGATCCGGCGTCGTCTCGTCCGCCGCCACCAAGTCATCACCGACGGACCCGGTCACCGAGGCCGATCGGGCGGCCGAGTCGGCCATCGTCGCCGGCATCGCCGAGGCACGACCCGATGACGCCATCGTCGGCGAGGAGGGCACGGACCGTGCCGGCTCCTCGGGTGTCGTCTGGTACGTCGACCCCATCGACGGCACGGTCAACTACCTCTACGGCATTCCGGCCTATGCGGTGTCGATCGCGGTCGGGCTCGGCCGATCGATGGTGGCCGGCGTGGTCCTGAACCCCGCGACCGACGAGCTGTTCGCCGCCTCGGTCGGAGCCGGCGCCACCCGCAACGGCTTGCCCATCTCGGTGTCGGACCGGACCGATCTGGCTGCTGCGCTCGTCGCCACCGGCTTCGGGTACCAGGCCGATCGCAGGCGGGCCCAGGCCGACGTCCTGTCGGCCCTCCTGCCCACGATCCGGGACATCCGCCGCTTCGGCTCGGCCGCGCTCGACCTGTGTGCCGTCGCCTCCGGCCAGGTCGACGCCTACTACGAGGCGGGCCTGAACGTCTGGGACTACGCTGCCGGCTGGCTCATCGCGGCCGAGGCCGGAGCGACCTGCGACGACGGTCGGGGCGGTCCTCCGAGCGAGCGCTTCCTTGTGGCGGCCGGACCGGGGATCCACCACCAACTGGGTGAACGACTTCGAGACGTCGATGCGGACCGGGTCACTGACTGAGCGAGCAAGACCCTCTGCCACCGGGGGTTTTTTCGGACTTTCTGGCGGTATGACTGCAAGAACGGCCTGGTATCGGGCACCATGCATAACGTGGGAACACGAATTCTGACCGTCGAGGACGACGAACGCATCCGCCAGGCCGTCACAATGGCTCTCGAGGAAGAGGGCTGGGACGTCATCGAAGCCGGCACCGGGGAGGCCGCGCTCGATTCGTTCAACGACGCCCCAGCCGATGTCGTCCTGATCGACATCATGCTCCCCGGCATCGACGGCTTCGAGGTGTGCCGCTCGATCCGCCGCGGCAGTGACGTGCCTATCATCATGGTGACCGCGCGGTCGGACACCCATGACGTCGTCGCCGGTCTCGAGGCCGGGGCGGACGACTACCTCACGAAGCCCTTCGCCCCCAAGGAGCTGTCCGCTCGTATCCGGGCCATGCTGCGGCGGGCCAGGGCCTCGGAGCCCGGCGACCTGCAGAAGATCAAGGTCGGCGAGCTGGAGATCAGCCCCGAGGAGGGCGTCGTCAAGAAGAACGACGAGGAGCTGCACCTCACCAAGACCGAGTTCAAGCTGCTGGTCGAGCTGGCGTCGCAGCCGGGCAAGGTGTTCAGCCGCGAGGTGCTCTTGGAGCGGGTCTGGGGCTATGACTACTTCGGCGACGGCCGCCTGGTCGACGTCCATGTCCGCCGGCTGCGGACCAAGGTGGAGAGCGATCCGGCCAGCCCGCGCTACGTCGTGACCTCCCGAGGCCTCGGCTACAAGCTCCAACCGTAGTGGTAGGGCCGGGAACGTGACGGCGGCCGTGGTCCCCCGCTCCCGGCAGAGGCCGGTCCACCGGTGACGAAGCGTCGGTGGTGGCAGGGGCTTTTCGCCAGGGTCACGCTGGCCTACGCCATCGGCGCCCTGTTCCTGTCGATCGTCGTGGCGCTGTCGACCTACACGATCGCCCAGAACCGATTGCTGTCGGTC
>JAHELU010000288.1 GCA_024644005.1 Acidimicrobiales bacterium
GCCATCGTCGCCGTGGCGGCCGGACGCCGGCTCCGGGACGGTCTCACGTTGCTGCTGGGCGCGGCTTCGGCCGCCGCCGGGGTCGCCCTGATGGCGTGGACGATCGAACTCCGGCTGTTTGTGGTTGGCGGAATACTGGTGGCGGTCGGCGCAGCGCCGGCGGTAGCGATTCACCGGCCGCTCCTGGCGGCAAAGACCGAGCCGGAGAGCACGTATCGAAGCTTCGCCTGGTACTGGGCGGCGGTTGCCGCCGGCCTCGGCCTCCCGTTCGGCCTGCGGATTCTCTCGGACATCAGCGAAGCCAACCTGTTGTGGATCTGTTTCGCGGTGATGTTGGCCGCTGCGTTTGGCTTGGTACCGCACCGCCAGCTCGACGACGATGGTCACGCCGGCGAATCGGTGAGCGGCTCGACCGACCAGCCCTGGATCCGCCGCTCGTACCTTGCGGCGGTCGGACTCGGCCTCGCGCTGGTCGCCGGGGGGGAGCCGGCGGTGGAGGTGTTGGTCACCACCTGGCAGCGCAGCCCCCGACAGACCGCCGCGGTCCTTGGCGTGGGCGCCCTGGCTGCCGTCGCGACCGGAGCGATCGGACCCTGGTATCACCAACTCCATCGGCTCCGGGGCAGCAGCCGCGCCGACGCGATCGGCATTCAGCTCATCGTGGCCGGGACCATGTTCGCGCTCGGGGCGCTCTCGTTCACCTACATCGGGCTGATCGTCTGCTGGGCCGTGGCCGGTTCGGCGATCGCTCTGGCGGTCGTGGGCCTCGATACGGCGGTGTTGACCTCCGTCCCGGCCAACGTCCGGCGACCGCTCGCCGTCGGCCACCTGCTGACCTTGATTGTCGGAGCATCGATCGGGTTGGCGTTGTTGACGGTTCTCCCGGAGTCGCTGAGCGGCCAGTGGCGGCTGGCCCTCCTGGTGGCGCCCCTGGCCGGCGTCGGCGCCTACGTCCGCCGTGGCGCCGACTCATCCCGTACGGCGGCGGTGACTACCGCCGGGGCCGAGGACGCTCACATACCGCGCCGGGTCGCCGACTCGAACGCCGACGACAAGCCGCCATCCATCCTGTCGGTCCAGAAACTGGATGCCGGCTACGGTCCGGTGCAGGTGCTGTTCGACGTGGATTTCGAGGTTCGTCACGCGCAGGTGGTGGCCTTGCTCGGCACCAACGGAGCGGGAAAGACCACCCTGCTGCGAGCCATCTCCGGCCTCGAGCCGACCCTCGGGGGGCGGGTCCTCTACGCCGGACTCGACATCACCACCACCCGCCCGACCTGGCGGGTGGGCATGGGCCTGCATCACATTGTCGGCGGCGAATCGGTTGTCGGGACCCTGACGGTCGACGAGAACCTTCGCCTGTTCGCCTACGGAATCGACGATCCCCTGAACAATGCACTGCACGATCCGCTGCGGGCCGCCTACAACGCGTTTCCCCAGCTCCGCGATCGACACGACCAGCAGGCCCGGACGCTGTCGGGCGGTGAGCGGCAGATGCTTGCGCTGGCGAAGGCGTTGATCGTGAAGCCGCAGCTGCTCCTCATCGACGAGTTCTCGCTGGGGCTGGCACCGGTGGTGATCGCCCAGCTCGTGCCCGCGGTACGGGAAATCGCCCGACGAGGTGCAGCCATCGTCCTGGTCGAGCAGTCGGTCAACATCGCCCTGTCGGTTGCCGACTACGCCTACGTCATCGAAAAGGGTCGGATCGGCTACCACGGCACCACCGACGAGCTGCGAGCCCGACCCGACCTGCTCCGCAGCGCCTACCTCGAGGGGTTGTCGGCCGCTCTCGGCCGCTGACGGTCATGGGGGGCTTCGATTTCTCGTTCCCGTTGCTGCTGCTGGGCGCCATCTTCGGCATCGGTTACGGGCTGCTCGGCATCGGGCTGGTTCTGGCCTATCGATCGAGTGGCCTCATCAACTTCGCCCACGGCGCGGTCGGGCTGGTGTCGGCGGCCATGATGTCGGTGGTGGTAACGGGCTACGGCGTGCCGTACTGGATCGGCTTCGTCGGTGCCCTGGTGGTATCGGCCGCGATCAGCGCCGGCATCGAATCGGTCGTGGTGCAGCGACTGGCGGGAGCGCCGAAGGTCCTGGCCATGATCGCAACCTTGGGAACGGCCCAGGCGTTGCTCCTGCTGGCCCTGTCGTTTTCCAGGGGAGGCCTCGGCGGCGGTACGTTTCCCCAACCGCCGTTCTTCCCGGAGTTCGAGTTGTCGGCGTTCATCTCCTCGTCGGCCACCGCACTCATGATCCTCAGCCCGTTTGCGGTCGCAGCCGTCTACTACGTGCTCCAGCACACCCGCTACGGGTTGGCAATCCGTGCCGCAGCGGCGAACCCCGACGCCGCCACCCTCTCCGGCGTTGACCCCCGCTCCATGGCGATGTTGTCGTGGGCCCTGGCCGGCGCGCTGTCGGCCTTCGCCGCCATCCTGCTCATCCCGAACCAGAGCACCGTCACGGCCGAGTCCCTTGGCCCCGATTTCATCATTCGCGGCCTTGCGGTCGCCACCCTCGCTCGTTTCGCCAACCTGCCGCTGGCCCTGGTGATCGGTGTCGCTCTCGGCATCGTCGAGCAGTTGGTCGGCACGAACCCGGATGCGGTCGGCTACTTCGAGGTCATTCTGTTCCTGGCCGTGGTGGTCGGCGTGGCCGTCGCCGTTCGGCAGCCTCGGGAGGAGCAGGAGCGTTGGCATCGTCTGTCCGGTCAAACGGCGCTGCCGGTCGCATACCAGCAGGTGTGGCTGATCCGGAATCTTGGATGGGCGGTCGGGTCGCTCGGCTTCGTAGCCGCAGCGCTGCTTCCGGTGTGGATCAGCAACGAGTCGGCCTTCATCCTGTCGACGGTCCTGGCGTTGGCCATCGTCGGTATGTCGGTGAGTTTCCTCACCGGTCTCGCCGGGCAGCTGTCACTCGGCCAGGTGGCGTTCGCCGCCATCGGGGCGGTGGCGGCGGTGCGGCTCGGCACTGCGACCGGCAGCGTCGTCGTCGGCCTGATCGCCGGTGGGTTGGCCGGTGCCGTCGTGTCCACGGCGGTCGGCTTACCGGCGCTGCGAGTTCGGGGCCTGCAGCTAGCGGTGGCGACCCTGGCGTTCGCCCTGGCCACATCGAGCTGGCTGCTGCGTCAAGACTGGGCCCTGGGATCGGGACGCAACTCGCGCCCGATCCGACTGGTCGGCATCGAGCTGGTCGTCGCCTCGTCGTTCTACTACGTGGCGCTGGCGGTTTTCGGGCTCGTGTTGTTGATGACGGGTCTGGTGCGCCGCTCGTCGTTCGGCTGGAGCCTGCAAGCCGTGCGCGACAACGAGGACGCGGCCCGGGTCTTCCGGATCGGGCCTCGGCGGATCACGTTGCTGGCCTACGCCTATTCCGGTCTGGTCGCCGGACTCGGGGGAGCCGTGCTGGGGTTCGCCAACACCTTCGTGACC
>JAHELU010000135.1:0-5290 GCA_024644005.1 Acidimicrobiales bacterium
ACCTATCACAAGGTGATCGCCATCATGGCCGTGCTCGATCGCTCACCGGGGCTGCCGGAGCCTGGTGCGCTGCAGCAGCCGGACGACCCCGTGTTCACCTTCGTCGCCGACAACCAGGCCAAGGGCGTGAGCGACCAACCGGCCGTCACGTTCCATGTCAGCCACGAGCTGTCGGAGGAGCTCTACGATGCCGACGACGGTACCGTCCTGGCCAGAGTGGAGAGCGACCTGCGAGCCATCATCGGGTCGGCCGCGGTGACCGACGTCCAGGTGAAGCGCTGGCGCTACGCCGGTCCGGTCACGCCCCTCTCGGAGCGCTGTATCGCCGTCGCCACCGAGCCGGGGCCGCTGGTACTGGCCGGCGACGGGTTCGGCGGCTCGAAGGTCGAGGGTGCGTTCCTGTCCGGGCTGGCCGCGGCCGATCACCTGCTGGCCCAGCTGGGCTGACCCGGTCCGGGCCCTCAGCGCTGCCTGGCCACCGAGACCCAGAAGCCGGAACCCGAGCGGGCGGTCAGCCCCGACCACGAGCCGGGCAGGGCGTCGAGCAGCTCGGGCGGCGAGAGGTGGATCGGCGTGCGGTCCCCGAGCGTGTTGACCCACAGCAGCCGTCCGCCCGGCCGGAGGACCCGATCCACCTCTTCGGGGAACAGCAGCATGTTGACCATGAGGATGCCGTCGAACAGGCCGGTCGGGAACGGCAGCGACGAGGCGTCCGCCCTGACCCGGGGGGCCGGCCCGGCCGGTGCGTTGGCCAGCATCTCCGCCGACAGGTCGACCGCAACCGCCCGGTCGACGAGCTCGGTCAGGATCCGGGTGCCGTTGCCGGTTCCCGAGCCCAGTTCCAACCATCGGCCGCCCCGTTCGACATCGCCCCGCAGGAGACCGTCCCTGACCGGGGCGAGGCGCACCGGGTCGCCATGGGTGGCCGACCAGCCGGGGGCCAGACCGTCGAACAACTCGGCGACCTTGCGGGCCCGCCCGGACGACCAGCCCCGCTCGAAGGCGACCTCCCGGGTCACGGTCCGCATCGGGTGGTCGGGTCCTGCCACGTCCTCCGGTTGGACCAGGCCGTCGTCGTCGTCCAGCTGTCGCAGCGCCATGGCTCGACGGTAGCGGCGCCTGGGCATCCGGCCGATGGCCACGGTGCTGTCAGGATCAGTTGAGCAGGATCAGGATCAGTTGAGCAGGATCAGGATCAGTAGAGCAGGTAGCGGCTCCTGAGCTGCTCGAACGCGGCCAGGTCCCCCTGCCAGGCCTCGACGATCCCGACCGCCGGCTGACCGGCCTCGAGCGACAGCCGGAGGTCATCGGTGCCGGCCAGCAGGTCGAGGAAGTCGGGCCGGTCGACGACGGTGACCGCCGTGGCGAGAGCGGCGGCCTGCGCCAGCACCTCGTCGAGCAGATGGACCCCGACCGCGCTCGGCTGGAGGCGCTGCGGTTCGGTCACGACGAGGCGAACACCGGGCACGTCGACACCCTCGAAGAGCGGCTCGGGCTCACTCGGACCAGGCTGCGGGGTGAAGCTGATCGCTTCGAACCGGACCCCGGCCAGACCACGACGGTTCAGCGCATCGGCCAGCGCATCGGCGTCGAGCCACGGGGCGCCGAACTGCTCGAAGGGCCGATCGGTCCCCCGACCGAAGCTGAGCGTGGTGGCCTCGAACAGGACCGTGGCTGGATAGGTCAGCGCCGCCGTGGCGGACGGGAGACCGGGGCTGGGCGCCACCCAGGGAAGCCCGGTGCCGTCCCAGCCGTCCTCCCGGCGCCAGCCGGACAGCTCGACCACCCGGAGGTCGAGCGCCTGGAGACCGTCCAGCCACCGCTCGCCTCGAATAGCCCGTGCCAGCTCGCCGGTGGTGAGCCCATGGACCGAGGGGATCGGGTACTGGCCGATGAACGAGACGTGATCGTCGTCCCGTACCGCCCCGTCGACCCTGTCGCCGAGCGGACTGGGCCGATCGAGGACCACGAAGGGAATGCCGGCGCCGGCCGCGGCCTGCATGGCCAGGCCCATCGTCGAGGTGTACGTGTAGAAGCGGGCGCCGACGTCCTGCAGATCGAAGACGAGCACGTCGATCCCGGTCAGCATCTCGGCCGACGGAGCCCGGGTGGCGCCGTACAGGCTGTGGACCGTGACACCGGTGACCGGATCGACGCCGTCGGCCACCGCCAACCCCGAGCCGACGTCCGCCCTGATCCCGTGCTCGGGTGAGAAGATGGCGGCGAGCTCCATGCCGTCGGCCTCGGCCATCAGGTCGACGACGCTGCGACCGTCGACGACCGACGCCCGATTGGCGATCAGTCCCACCCGTTGGCCGGAGAAATCGGAGAAACCCCGGCGGGCCAGGACCGCAGCTCCGGTCAGGGTCTCGGACCGGTGCGGGACCGTGAGCCCGGGCCGGGAATCGCCGGCGACCGATGGCGTGGTCTCGACGCCGGGCGACGAGGTCGCAGGACCGGCGGCACCGCATGCCGGCAACATCATCACCGTGACGACGAGCGCCACAACCATCACGACCGATGGCGATCCAGAGGGGTTGATCCGACCGGTCGTCACCCCACCGAGGCTAGGGGGTCCGTCGCTCTCGACGGTCCTTTACCGGGCCGACTCGATTCACTATGTTCGCATCCGGCACGGACCTGACACGGGCTCTCGACGCCGTATCCCGAGCACGAGTGGGACAGAACCGAATGACGACAATCGATGATTCGCCGCGGTCGGTGTTCGGCCGTCGGCCACGCTCCGCCGAGCCCCGCAGCTGCTCGGTGGAGGTCCGCAACCTCACCTTCACCGACGACGACGGGCGCCGGCTGCTCGACGGCGCGAGCCTGGTCGCCGCCCCCGGATCGAAGACGTGCGTCGTCGGCTCGACCGCCAGGGACCAGGCGGCGCTGCTCGCGCTCATCCTCGGCCTCCACCGGCCGGACCGTGGTTCGGTCACCGTCGACGGCCGAGACGTCGGCTCGCTCGCGCTCCGGGCGGTCAGGACTGCCGTGGCGGTCGTCCTCCGGGACCCGTGGCTGACCGACGACACCATCGCCGACAACATCGCGTTCGGGCTCCCGGGGCTCGGCAGGAACGACATAGAGGCGGTCGGCTGCCTGATCGGCCTCGACCGGTTCGTCGACACCCTGCCGGATCGCTACGACACCCGGGTCGGGACCGGCGCTCAGCCGGGAGATCACGATGCGACGCCGGCGGAACGACCGGCGACCGCCACACTGACACTCGGTCAGCGCCGCCGGGTGGCCCTGGCCAGGGCCTTGGTCCGCAATCCCGGCGTCCTGCTGCTGGAGGAACCGACGACCGACCTCGGCACCGACGAGGAACGTCAGATGATACGGGCCATAGACGCCGCCGCCCACGGTCGGACCACGATCATGGCGACCCATCGGCTGAACCTGGCCCGCCGATCGGACTCGGTGCTGGTGATCGACGCCGGCCGGATCGTGCCCTACCGGGGCAACGGCCACGGCAGCGACCACGCCTCGCTGTGGGACCTCCGGGTCCCCCCGGTCGTTGCGCCGAAGACGAGCGACGGATCCCATCTTCGGCTGGTGGGACCGGACGATCGCAAGCCGCCCCGCCCGTCCTCGGTGCCATTGGGCATCACGATCGGGTCCGAGCTGGCGCCCGGTCACCTCGCCTCGGGGCTGCTCGGCCGCAACGCCGACACCGAGACGTGGGTGGCGTGGAGCGTCGATCGCGAGGAGCCGGTGCGGATCAAGATCCCCCGTCACGATCCCGTTCCGTACCCAGCCTTCGATCAGTTGTTCCGGGAGTACCGGACCCTGAGGGCCCTGCACCACCCCGGTCTCGTCACGACCCATGGCGCAGACCTCGACGCCGAGCGGCCCTATGTCGTGCTGGAGTACCTGGACAGCACCTCGCTGGCGAGGGTGGCGCAGCGTCGGAGCGAGGGCATGGACCCCCTCGATGTGCTGTACACCGGCTTCGAGCTGGCGGCCGCCATCGACCACCTGCACAAGCGAGGCTTCGTCCACCTCAACCTGCGGGCCCGTCACGTGCGGACCAGGCAGGACACGATCGTCCTGACCGACTTCACCCACTGCCGCCCCATCGGTTCCCCCCTGCCCGAACCGACGTCCTCGGTCCGGACTCGGCGACTCGAGCATCGGTACTTCCCGCCCGAAACCCGGCCGGGTCGGCCGGCCGACCCCAAGATGGACGTCTATGCGCTCGGGGCGTTGCTCCACCGGGCCACCGCCGGATCGCTGATCACCCGGGTGACGAGCGCCGGCGTCGGGCTGGTGCCCTACCGCTCGTTGAGCGACGAGGCGCCGGCGGTGATGGCCGACACGGTCGACCGCATGCTGTGCCGTGATCCGGCCGACCGGCCAGACGCAGCAGAGGTGCTGTCCGAGTTCAGGCGCATCCTGCCCCGGTCCCTGGTGCGGCCCAGGGTGTCGACGGCCGCCGCCCGCTCACCTCGCCTCGAAGTGGTGGCGGCCAACAACTGACGGTCCGGTCGCTTGGCTGCGACCCCTCCCTGTCGCGTCAGCCGCCGGACCGTCATCGGCGTCAGCCTGAGCGGTCGAACCAGTCCACCATGTCGCCGGCCAGGCGATCGGGGTCCTCCAGCGGGCCGAAGTGGGAGACGTCGCCGTAGACGATCAGCTCGAGGTTGTCGAACTCCTCCGCCGCCTCCGTTGCCGCCTCGGCCGGGGGCCCGCCGGCGCCGCTGACCGCGACGGCGAATGGCACGGTCACCTCCCCGATCAGTCGTCTCGCCCCGGAGTTGTGGAACTCGAATACCGAGGCCTCGTCCTCCGGCCGGCAGCGCAGGGTCAGCGACCCGTCCGGCAGCTGCTCGAAACCGCCGTCGACGTACGCCTCGAGCGCCCGCCGATCGAGCACGTCGAGCGGCGGCCTCGTAGAGTACCGCTCGATCACTTCGTCCCGCGAGGAGAACGTCGCCCTCCGGCGGCGGGCGCCGGTCGAGATCTCCGACGGCTCGGCGCTGGCACCCGTCGGCGATCCTTCGAACAGGATCGGCTCGAAGGTCCAGGCCTTGGACAGGGTTCCCGGCTTCGTGGTCTCGGCCAGCACCAGAGCAGCGCCGCCCATCGAATGGCCGACGGCCGGTACCGGCCGATCGGGGGAGATGGTCGCCACCACCGCCAACACGTCCTCGGCCATGCCCTGCCACTCGAGCGGCCGGTCGATCGGCCGGGTGCTGCGGCCGTGGCCGCGGAAATCGAGGGCGATGCACCGGTAGCGACGGGCGAGCGTTGCGGCCACCGGCCGCCACACCGGTCCGCAGAAGCC
>JAHELU010000135.1:5390-13801 GCA_024644005.1 Acidimicrobiales bacterium
ACTCGAGCGGCCGGTCGATCGGCCGGGTGCTGCGGCCGTGGCCGCGGAAATCGAGGGCGATGCACCGGTAGCGACGGGCGAGCGTTGCGGCCACCGGCCGCCACACCGGTCCGCAGAAGCCGGTGGCGTGACACAGCAGCAGCGGCGGGCCGTCGCCGCCGAGATCGTGGATGGCGATGATGACGCCGTCGGTGGAGGAGACGGTGTCCGGGATCGTCGTCGACCGTGGTGGAGGCGGAGGGGAAGCCACCGATCGATCGTCGTCGAGATCGGATCGCTCTGCCAACTCGCGACCGGAGCTAGCAGGGTGCTGAAGATCGCCGTTGAGGTTCTCGGAGGCCAGGCGCCACCCAGTCAAGGACGCAGGATTCGCCACAGCTCGTGAGCGCTATGGCGAATTCGAGGACGCAGAGTGGGCGGATGGATGGCCTCCGAGAATCCGACATGTGATTCTCAGCACCCTGCTAGTCCAGACCGACGGCGCCGGCGGGCGGCTCGATCCGATCTGCAGGCTCGAACCCGAGGATCCGGCCGTAGAACCACAGCTCCACCTCGAGCGATCGGATGATGGTCTCGGCCCTGCGGAATCCGTGCTGCTCGCCCTCGAACGCGACGTAGGCGTGGGGAACCCCCTTCGCCGCAAGGGCAGCCACGATCGCCTCGGACTGGTTCGGCGGCACGATCTCGTCCTCGAGACCCTGGAGCACCAGCAGCGGCGACGACAGCCGGTCGGTGTGGTTGATCGGCGACCGCTCGTCGTAGAGGTCCCGGCGCTGCGGGAAGGGGCCGACCAGCCCATCGAGATAACGGCTCTCGAACTTGTGGGTGTCGGCGGCGAGGGCCGTCAGATCGGCGACGCCGTAGAGGCTGGTGCCGGCGGCGAAGGCGTCGGACCGGACGAGGGCCGCCAGCACGGTGAACCCGCCCGCCGATCCGCCTCTGATGGCCAGTCGCCGGCCGTCGACCAGTCGCTCGGCGGCCAGGTGTGTGGCGGCGTTGACGCAGTCCTCGACATCGACGATGCCCCACGTTCCCTGCAGCAGCTCCCGGTAGTGCCGGCCGAAGCCGCTCGAGCCCCCGTAGTTGACATCGACCACGGCGAAGCCCCTGCTGGTCCAGTACTGGATCTTGAGGCTGAGGGCCGTACCGGCGTGGGAGGTCGGGCCCCCGTGGCCCATGACGATGAGCGGGGGCGCCTCGGCGCCGGGGCCGGCCATGTCGGCCCCGGTCGGCGGGTAGAAGAATGCATGGGCCTGACGGCCGCCGGACTCGTACCGGATGGGGGTGGCCGCGGCGTACCAGCGCCGGTCGACCCCGGGATCGTCGGCCGGCCGTCGAACGATCACCGCGCCGCTGTCGACGTCCAGCTCCATCACAGAGGACAGCGCCGTCGGTCCTGCGCCGACGAGCGCCACCCGACCCGGGCCGGCGGCGGTGACAGCCGACACGACGCTGACGTCGGCGAGCTCCAGCGGTCGCAGTGGCGCCAGCTCGTCAGCGGAGGCCGATCCGACCTCGGGCTCGACCACGGCCAGCGAGTCGACCGCCTCGGTGGTCACGGCGACCACGAGCCGGCCGTCGCCGAGCTCGGTCCAGCGCTGAACCCCGAACACCCACGGTGGGGCGCCGATCTCGGACCCCTCAAGCTCGGTGATCGTCGAGGTCTCGTGGCGGGCCGGGCTCCAGGCGTAGAGGTTCCAGAACCCGGAGCGGTCGCTCGAGAACATGAGCCGGCCGTCTGCGGTCCAGTCGGCACCATGGATCGACTCCCTCGACGACTCGCCACCCCCGGCAACGATCTGGACGTTGCCGATCCGCATGTTGGCGAAGACCGGGGCGGCGCACAGCGTCGTGTCGTCCCACGGCATGTTGGGATGGTTCCACTGGATCCAGCTCAGCCAGCGACCGTCGGCCGAGAACCGGGGGGCGGCGACGAAGTCCGGTCCGCTGACCAGCACCACCGGCTCGACCCCGTCGGCCGGGGCCGTTGCGATGGCAACGATCTCGTTGCTCGGCTCGGCCTTCCCCCCGTCGGCGATGCCGTGATGGTCCTCTCTGACACAGACCAGCCAATCACCGTCCGGATGCTCCCGACCGTCGGCGTAGCGCCACCCGGCGGGGACGGCCGGCTCCGGGGTGAGCGGTTCCGGCCCGGCTGGTGATGCCGGGTCGTCGACCGCCGGCAGCCGGTACAGCCGCTGGTCCGACCACTCGGCGAAGTACAGGTCGTCGGCCCCGAGCCACCAGGCCCCTCCGCCGTACTCGTGGACCCTCGTCCTGGCCGACCACGGTGGCTGGAGCCGATCGATGGCCGCGTCGTCGCCGTCCTTGCTGACCAGTACCAACCGGCCGCTCTCCGAGGGTCGCAGCTCCGACCACCAGATCCGGGTGCCATCGACCGCAGGGCCGCCGACCCCGACCCCGCCGGCCGCGACGAGCTCGGCCGAGATGGGCGACGGCCAGGAGCCGAATGGCGCTACGTTCGTCATGGCGGGCCGGCGCTAGCTCGTGGCCAGGAGGTCGGCCAGCCGCTCGAGGCCCTGGGCGAGATCGTCGTCGCCGAGGGCGAACGAGAACCGGGCGTAGCCCGGGCTGCCGAAGGCCTCTCCGGGGACGAAGGCCACCTTGGCCCGCTCCAGGGCCAGATCGGCGAGCTGGAGGGTGGAGTCGATCGTGACACCACCGACCGTGGTGCCGAGCAGCGCGTCCATCGACGGGAAGGCGTAGAAGGCACCCTCCGGCAGCAGGCACTCGACGCCGCGCATCTCGGACAGCATCTTGTGCATGGTCAGGCGGCGACGATCGAAGGCCTGCCGCATCTCGACCACCGCGCTCAGGTCACCGGACACGGCGGTCAGGGCCGCCACCTGGGACACGTTGGCCACGTTGGAGGTCTGGTGGGACTGCAGGCTGGTCAGGGCCTTGGCCATGTCGGCCGGGGCGATCACCCAGCCGACCCGCCAGCCGGTCATGGCGTAGGTCTTGGCCACCCCGTTGAAGACCATGCACCGGTCGGCCAGCTCGGGCACCACCACCGGCATCGAGTGGAACTGGTGATCGTCGTACACCAGGTGCTCGTAGATCTCGTCGGTCAGGACCCAGAGGCCGTGCTCGACCGCCCACCGGCCTATGGCCTCGATCTGCTCCCGCTCGTAGACCGCACCCGAGGGGTTGGAGGGGCTGACGAAGATCAGCGCCTTGGTCCGGTCGGTCCTGGCCGCCTCGAGCTGGTCGACGGTGGCCTTGAACCCGTCGGCGATGGTGGTCGTGACCGGTACCGGGATCCCGCCGGCCAGCCGCACCGGCTCGGGATAGGTGGTCCAGTAGGGCGTGGGGATCAGCACCTCGTCGCCGGGATCGATCACACCGGCGATGCCGTTGTAGACGGCATGCTTGCCCCCGTTGGTGACGACGATCTGGGCCGGATCGACCTGGTAGCCGGAATCCCGCACCGTCTTCTCCGCCAGCGCCGCCTTCAGCTCCGGCATGCCCCCGGCCGGGCCATAGCGATGGTTCTTCGGGTCGCGACAAGCTTCGGCTGCAGCCTCGACGATGTAGTCGGGGGTGGGGAAGTCCGGTTCCCCCGCCCCGAAGCCGACCACCGGTTCGCCTGCCGCCTTGAGGGCCTTGGCCTTGTTGGTCACTGCCAGCGTGGCGGACGGTGCGATGGAAGCGACACGTGCTGAGATTCGGCCGTCGGCCATGGTTGTCTCCAGGTGTTGGGATCGAGACGGTCTGTCTGTCGTGGTCGGCCTGTGAGGGTCGAGGAGAACCGTAGCCGAGGGCGTTCCGGCTACTCGGCCTTTTCGAGGTTCAGCGACGCCGAGTTCATGCAGTAGCGGTCCCCGGTGGGTTGAGGGCCGTCGGGGAAGATGTGCCCGAGGTGGGCCCCGCAGGTGGCGCACAGCGCCTCGGTCCTGACCATGCCGTGGCTGCGGTCGATCTTGGTCTCGACCTTGGAGTCGTCGATCGGCTTCCAGAAGCTGGGCCAGCCACTCCGGGAGTCGTACTTGGTGTCGCTGGAGAACAGCGGCTCGTCGCAGACGACACACTTGTAAATGCCGTCCTCCTTCGTGTCGTGGTAGATCCCGGTGAAGGCCCGCTCGGTGCCGGCGTTCTGGGTCACCTCGTACTGCTCCGGGGTGAGCCGCTCCCGCAGCTCTTCTTCGGTGTACTTCTTGTCTGGCATCGCATGCTCCTTGGCGGTTGGTCGGCCGGCCAGTGCCGGCCGGCGGTCTGGCTACGGACTGGGGAGCCGTTCGCCGCTCTGGCGGCGGGACGGGAGCGCGACGCCGGTGCCGCCTCCGGGTGTCGGGAGATCGACATCGAGGATGCTGCTCATCGCTCGTATCGTAGCGGCCCTTTCGGAGGCCGATCGGACCGGCAGGACCATGGGGGATCTTTCGTGCATCAGGGTTTGGCCTGCTGAGCGAGCTGACCGCTCGGCGACCCGGCAACCGTGAAGGAGCAGGTCGTGAGCTTGCTGTGCAAGATCGGGACTATGCGGCCTCGCGCTCGGTGATCGTGACCGAGTTGATGACGACGTCGTCGACCGGCCGATCGCCGGGGCCGGTCTTGACCTTCTCCATCGAGTCGATGACGTCGAGGCCGCCGACCACCTTGCCGAACAGCGAGTACTGCGGGGGCAGCCCGACGCCGCTCGGACCGCTGACGATGAAGAACTGGCTGCCGTTGGTGTTCGGACCGGCGTTGGCCATGGCCAGCGAACCGATCTCGTAGCGACCGGGCTTCGGCAGCTCGTCGTCGAACCGGTAGCCGGGATTGCCCCGACCCGAGCCCTCGGGGCAACCACCTTGGCACATGAAGCCCTGGATGATCCGGTGGAAGACGAGGCCGTCGTAGTACTTGTACCTGGCGAGGCACACGAAGTTGTTGACGGTGTTCGGGGCGCCGGCGGCATCGAGGGCGATGGTCAGCGATCCCAGACTGGTGTCCATCTCCGCCTGATAGACCTTGCTCGGATCGATACACATCGGGAACGATCCGTCGAAGCTGGTCTGGCGGGGACTGGAACCGTCGACTGCTGGGCACTCTGGCATTGGCTGCTCCTGGGGCGGCGTGGTGGACAGGGGCCAAGCGTAGTGGTCTGTCACCGCCGCTTCCGACAGACCACCGCGGACCTCCCAAGCCGAATCCGAGGGTCAGATGGCCTCTTTGGCCGCCCGGAACCCCGTCTCGAGGTCGGCCAGGATGTCGTCGAGCGACTCGAGCCCCACAGACAACCGGACGAGCCCGGGATGGACGCCGGTCGACTCCTGCTCCTCGGCGGTGAGCTGGCTGTGGGTGGTCGAGCCCGGATGGATGACCAGCGATCGGACGTCGCCGATGTTGGCGACATGACTGTGCAGCTGGAGCGCCTCCACGAAGGCCTGACCGGCACCCAGCCCGCCCTTGATGATGAAGGCCGGTACCGATCCGGCCCCACGACCCTGGCTGTACTTCTGGGCTGCGTCGTACCACGGTGACGACGGCAGACCGGCGTAGAACACCGTCTCGACCTCGTCCCTGGCCTCGAGCCACTCGGCAACGGCCTGGGCGTTCTCGACGTGGCGCTCCATCCGCAGCGACAACGTCTCGAGGCCCTGGAGGACGAGGAAGGCGTTGAACGGGCTGATGGCCGAGCCGAGGTCCCGCAGCAGCTGGACCCGGGCCTTGGCGATGAACGAGCCGGCGCCCAGCATCGGCCAGTACTGCAGGCCGTGGTACGACGGATCGGGCTCGTTGTAGTTCGGATAGCGCTCGGCATCGCTGAACTCGAACGAGCCGCCGTCGATGATGGCGCCGGCGATGGCGGTGCCGTGGCCGCTGAGGAACTTGGTGGCCGAGTGGACCACGATGTCGGCTCCCCAGTCGAGCGGCCGGATCAGGTAGGGGGTCGCCACGGTGTTGTCGATGATGAGCGGTACACCGGCATCGTGGGCCGCCCCCGCCACGCCCTCGATGTCGAGGATGTTGTTCTTCGGGTTGCCGATCGATTCGGCATAGAAGGCCTTCGTGTTCGGCCGGACCGCAGCCCGCCAGGCGTCGAGGTCGTCGGGGTCGTCGACGAACGTGGTCTCGATCCCGAGCTTCGGCAGCGTGTAGTGCAAGAGGTTGTAGGTGCCGCCGTAGAGGGCGGCCGACGAGACCAGGTGGGAGCCGGCCTCGGCGACGTTGAGTATCGACATGGTCTCCGCCGCCTGGCCGGAGGCCACCATCAGCCCGCCCGGCACACCGGCCGCAGTCTCCGAGAGCCCGTTCTCCAGCGCCGCCAGCCGGCTCTCGGCCACCCCCTGGGTGGGGTTCATGATCCGGGTGTAGATGTTGCCCGGCTCGCCGAGCGCGAAGAGGTTGGCGGCGTGCGCTGCATCCCGGAACTGGTAGGCCGTTGTCTGGTAGATCGGGACGGCTCGGGCCCCCGTCGTCGGGTCCGGCTGCTGGCCGGCATGGATTTGGCGTGTCTCGAAACCCCATGAGTCGCTCATGGATCCTCCTCAGCTGGTCGACATCGATCCAAGGACCCGACAGGACCCACAGATTCCCGATGGATCGTATCGGGAATCCGGGCGCCCGGTGTCGCGGTCCGCTCAGCCGTCTCGGTAGGTGGCGATGTACGGCAGGTTCCGGTACCGCTGACCGACGTCGAGGCCGTAGCCGATCACGAACGCCGGCGGTATCCGGAACCCGACATAGTCGAGGGTCAGCCCGCCGACCTGGGCGCTCTCTCGGACCAGCAACGAGCAGGTCCGTAGCGCAGAGGGCTTCTGGGCCTTGAGGTGCTCGACCAGGAACCGCATCGTCAGCCCGGAGTCGATGATGTCCTCGACGAGCACCACGGGCCGATCGCCGATGTCCTGGTCGAGGTCCTTCAGGATCTTGACCACCCCGCTCGACTTGGTGGCCTCGCCATAGGACGAGACGGCCAGGAAGTCGAGCTCGACCGGTCCGCCGATGGCCCGCATGAGGTCGGCGACGAAGATCACGCTCCCCTTCAACACGCCGACCAGCAGCGGTGTCCGGCCGGCGAAGTCCTCGGAGATCTGGCGGCCCAGCTCCTCCACCCTGGTCTCGATCTGCGCTGCCGTGAACAGGATCTCGCCGAGGTCGCCCGGCGGTGGGTACTGGTCGGCCGTCATGAGCGCCTCCCGTCCGTTGCCACCGACCGGCTACCGGCCGGTGAACGACGCCTTGCCCGGGCCGTGCTCGAGGAAGCTGGTGATGCCGATGACGGCGTCGTCGGTCTGGAACGCCGCCAGGAACTCCCGGCGCTCCACCGCGATCGCCTCTTCGAGCGACACGTGGAGCCCGTCCATGATCGAGCGCTTCACGTTCCGCAGGGCGGCCGGTCCCTCGGCGTAGGCGCCGACGAGCTCGACGGCCCGATCGAGCACCTCGTCGTCGGGGTGCACCGCCGACACGAGGCCGATGTCCAGAGCCTCCTCGGCGTCGACCATGCGACCCGAATAGCCGATGTCCTTCGCCTTGGTGACCCCGACCAGCCTGGTCAATCGCTGCGTGCCCCCGGCCCCGGGGATGATGCCGAGCAGGATCTCGGGCTGACCGAATGCGGCGGAGGTGCCACAGACCCGGAAGTCGGTGCTCATGGCCAGCTCGCAGCCACCACCGAGCGCCACCCCGTTCACCGCCGACACGGTGATCTGGGGCAGGTTCTCGATCGTGAACAGCGCCTCGTTCAACACGTCGACCATCGGGCTCGGATCTCGGTAGTCCCCTTCGATCGGGAACGCCCCGATGTCGGCCCCGGCGGCGAAGATCCTCGGGCCGCCCCACACGACGACACCGCGGACGTCGTCTCGCCCGGCGAGCTCGGTGGCGGCGTCGAGCAGCTCCTGGCCGACCTGCTGGTTCAGGGCGTTCACCTTCGGTCGTTCCAGCCGGAGGATCACCACCTTGTCGACTGGTGACGGTTCGATCGTGACGAATTCGGCCATGCGCTGCTCCTCGTGTGGCTGGTGGTGGTTCCGGTGCCTAGCAGACTACAGACCCTCGACCGCCGGGCCGGCCGAGCGGCCGCCCGAGGAGGACCACTCGGCTCTCCGAGGCGAGCTACCGACCCGGTGCGTTCGTCGGAGTCGGCGTGCCGCTCGACGCCGCGTCAGCCCTGACCCCCGGAGGTCTCCCTGACCGAGGCCTTGCCCTGGGAGATCCACGGCATCATGGCCCGCAGCTCCTTGCCGACCTTCTCGATCGGGTGGTCGTGACCGGCCTGTTCCAGCTTCAGGAAGTTCGGCCGACCGGCTCGGGACTCGGCCACCCACTCCTCGGCGAACTGACCGGACTGGATCTCACCGAGCATGGTGCGCATCTCGGCCTTGACCGCATCGTTGACCACCCGGGGACCGCGGGTCAGATCGCCGTACTCGGCGGTGTCGGACACCGAGTACCGCATG
>JAHELU010000136.1 GCA_024644005.1 Acidimicrobiales bacterium
GGTGTTGAGGGCATCGACGGCCGCCCGCTCGAAGCTCGGGAGAGCGGCTGCGGTGATCAGGTTCGTGGTGGCCAGCTGGACGCGGCCGGTGTCGTCGATCACGGCGCTGAGGGCGACGATCCGCTGATCCTCGGTGGTGGCCGTGCACTCATACGCCGTGCCGACCGCGGCCTCGGTCACATCGGGACAGACAGGGGTGAGATCGCCGAGCCCGGCCGAGCCGGCGACGTCGGTACGGATCATCGCCTCGGTGGTCTGACGAATGGTCAGCACCGGTTCTTCCTCGGGTGAAGATCGGCAGCCGGCCGCCACCAGCGCCAGCATCGCCACTGTCATCGATAGCGCTCGTAGACCTGCCATGAACCGTCGCTGCCAGAAACCCTCTCGTCTCTCCCGACACTAGCGACCGCGGGGCCTCTCTCGGCGTCAATGACCCCGCAACGAGCGCTCCCGGCCCGACCGGCCGGGAGCCCGGGCCCTTCCACTAGGCTGTCCGATTTCCGCTAGCAGAAGCTCGTGACCAGCAGTAGAACTGATACCCATGAGCCGAATCAGGGACGGAAACGGGCCGGACCACCCCCTCGTCGGAGTTGCGAGCGGATACCAGCTCGATCACGGCGCTTGCTACGAGGCGATCAGCCGCAGGGACGCCCGGTTCGACGGCCGCTTCTACACCGGCGTGACGTCGACCGGCATCTTCTGCCGGCCGTCGTGCCCCGCTCGGACGCCCCGCGCCGCGAACGTTCGCTTCTTCGCTCATGCTGCGGCGGCCAGCGATGCCGGGTTCAGGCCGTGCAGGCGGTGCCGGCCCGAGCTGGCCCCCGGCCATCCCGAGTGGAATCGCCGAGCCGATCTGGCCGGCAAGGCGCTGGCCCTCGTCGAGCAGGGTGTCGTCGACACCGAGGGTGTTGCCGGCCTCGCCGCTCGGCTGGCGGTCAGCGAGCGGCACCTCCGCCGGGAGCTCAACGCCACGGTCGGCACCGGGCCGATCCAGCTGGCGCGGTCCCGGCGGCTGTGGCTGGCCAGGATGCTGCTCGACCAGACCAACCTGGCCGTCACCGATGTGGCCTTCGCCTCCGGGTTCAGCAGCATCCGCCAGTTCAACGACGCGTTCAAGCAGGCGTTCGGGGCGACGCCCTCGTCACTGCGACGAAGGCCGGGGGCGGCCCCGACCGGGGCCACCGAGCTGACGCTCGGCCTGTCGTGCCGGGGAGCGGTCCAATGGGCCGACCTCAACCGGTTCCTGGCCGCCAGGACCATCTCCGGGCTGGAGCGGGCGACCGATACCGGGTTCCGCCGAGGCGTGCCGGGGGGCTGGATCGAGCTCCGGCCGACTCCGGACGACGACCGGTTGCTGCTGCACTGCTCGCTCGATCGGCTCGACCGGGTGGCGACGCTGGTACCGCTCGTCCGCCGGGTCGCCGACCTCGACACCGACCTCGAGCCGGTGGCCGAGCACCTCCGGGCCGACCCCGACCTGGCGGGGCGCTTGGCCCGGCGTCCGCTCCCTCGGCTGCCCGGGCCGTTCGACCCGTTCGAGCTGGCCGTCCGGGCAGTCGTCGGCCAGCAGGTCAGCGTGGCCGCCGCCGCCACGACGCTGGCCCGTCTGGTTGCCCTCGTCGCCGGCGAGCAGGGTGACGGGGGCCAACCGGTGCTGCGTCAGGGATTCCCATCGGCTGCGCAGGTCGTCGCGGCGCCACTCGACCGCCTCGGCCTGCCGGCCAGGCGCAGGGAGACGATCAGGCTGCTGGCCCGGGCGGTGGCCGAGGACCGGATAGACCTGTCGCCCGCAGCAGACCGCTCGAAGACCACGGCCCAGCTCCTCGACATAGGCGGGATCGGGCCCTGGACCGCCGGCTACATCGCCATGCGGGCGCTCGACGACCCGGACGGCTGGCCCGCCCGCGACCTCGTGCTCCGACGCTCGCTCGGCCTGACGGCAGCCGAGCTCGAGACCCGAGCGGAGCGATGGCGGCCGTGGCGGGCGTACGCCGCCATCCTGCTGTGGGCCACGTCGCAGACGAATCGAGAGAACGACAACGAGAACGAGAGAGAGAATCCATGATCAACAGCTGCACCTACGACACCCCGGTCGGACCGCTCACCTGCCTCGCGCGCGATCTCGATCGGAACCCGATGATCATCGCCGCCGGTTTCTGCCGGGCCGACGAACTGGTCGATCGGCTCCCCGCCGACGATCGCCAGGACGTCCGACCGGTCGACCACCTCGGTCCACTCCAGGAACCGATCGAGGCCTACCTCGGTGGCGACGTAACCGCCATCGACGGGCTCCCGGTGGCCCAGCCCGGCACGGAGCTGCAACAGGAGGTGTGGAGCGGTCTTCGGGCCATCCCCGCCGGCGAGACGCGGTCCTATGCCGAGCTGGCCCGGCGGACCAGCAAGCCGAACGCCGTCCGAGCCGTCGGGTCGGCCTGCGGTCGGAACCTCGTCGCCCCGTTCGTGCCCTGCCATCGAGCGCTGCGCAGCGACGGTTCACTCGGCGGGTACCTCTACGGGCTCGACGTCAAGCGATGGCTGCTGGATCACGAGTCGGCGGCCCGGTCACCGGGCGCCCCACCCGTTCACCAGCTCGACGCCTCGTAGCACGGGAACGGCGCTGCTGGCGTCGAGCGCCGCGGCGAGGTCGACGTCCGCAGCGAATCCCCCGGCGATCAGCTCCCGGCCGGACCCGCATGTCGACAACCGGTCCGCCAAATCGGCCCGGGCCTCGGCGAAGCCGGCGATCGCAACCCTGGCCTCCGGTGACGGTCCACCGGCCCCGGCATCGCCCGCCCCACCCGCAGCCTCGTCGACCGCCGAGAGGATTGCTCCGGCCCCGAGCAGGTCCTCCACCGCCGGTCGGAGCGGCCCGGTGTGGCCCCGCCATCGCTCCCCGGCGGCGATGACGGTCACGACGCCCGGGCTCTCGTCGGCCACCGCCCGGCCGACGGAGCCGGCGTTGCGAAGCGACCCGACCACCACGTGGGACGCCCCGGCTTCGGCTGCGGCGAACGCCAGCGCCGAGCCGTTCGGCGACGGCAGCACCAACCTGGTCCCCTCTGCGATCTCGACCAGCGACGACGGTCGGAGGCTGAGCGCTCCCGGGGCCGGGTGCCGTGCCGCCACCGTCGCCCGGTTGGCCCGCCCGAACTCCTCCTCACCGTCGTCGTGCCACCGGTAGGGCAGGACGACAGCTCCCCGACCCACCGCGATGTCCACCGCGGTGGAGAACGACAGGACGTCGACGATCACCACCACATCGGCTGCCGGAGCGAGCCGGCGGAGGCCGCTCGGTCCCCATCCGAACCGGAGCCGGAACCCCTTCTGCTCGAAGTGATCGGCGCTGTCGTGGGCGCTGGCCGGGGCAGGGGCGTCTCCGGGAGCAGGGTCCATGATCGCAGTCCAGCGTCACCGGGAGCGGTTGGCAACCCGGGACCGGGTCGATCGCTGCGGGTGCTGGCTATCGTCGAATGGCATGATCACCGCCATCATCTTCGACTTCGACGGCACGATCATCGACACCGAGTGGAGCGAGTTCGTCACCGTCTCCGAGGAGTTCCGAGCCCACGGCCACGAGTACGGCCTGGAGGAGTTCCGGCTCGGTGTCGGTCGGGCCGACGGCCGCAACTGGGCCGACGTGCTCCAGGAGCGAATCGGGCCGCGCCGCGACATCGAGGACATCAAGGAGCGACGGAGGCGGGCCCACCACGAGCTGATCGAGGCCACCGAGATCCGTCCGGGCGTCGTCAGCCTCATCGAGCGGGCCGAGCGCCGGGGAACGGCGCTGGCGGTGGCATCCAGCTCCCCGCTCTCCTGGGTCGAGCGCCACCTGACGGCGCGCGGGCTCGTCGACCGGTTCCAGTTCATCGCAACCCGAGACCTGGTCCGCCAGGCCAAGCCCTGGCCCGACCTGTTCCTGGTGGCGGCCGAGCGGTTGGCGGTCGACCCCGCCACGTGCCTGGTGGTCGAGGACTCCCACCACGGGGTGACAGCGGCCAAGGCGGCCGGGATGATCTGCGTCGCCGTCCCCAATCCGGTGACCGCTGGCAGCGACCTCTCGGCTGCCGACCTCGTGCTGGACTCGCTGGCCGACCTCCCCTACCACGAGTTCGGCCTCAGCTGATCCCGGTCACGATGGAGCTGCCTCCGCCACCGTCGCAGGGCCGGAGCCAACTTCTGGGCGCCGACACCTTTGGGTAATACTTGGCGCCATGTGCGCCGCCCCGTCCGACCACCAGCGAACCCATCCGAGTGCCGTGCACGACGACGGTGGTCTGCTGGAGGCGGAGCGGGACATCGAGTCCCGTCTCCGGGGCGAGCCCCTCGACTTCGCGTCGATGCTCGCAGTGTCCAACATCTATCGCGCCGCCACTGCTGTCAGGCGCCAGGCCGAGCGGGAGCTGCTCAGCCGAGCCGGGTTGTCGTGGGGCGGCTTCACCATCCTCTGGGTGCTGTGGATCTGGGGTGAGATGGAGACCGCCAGGCTGGCGGCCGAGTGTGGCCTGGCCAAGGGGACCCTGACGGGCATGTTGAGCACGCTCGAGAAGCAGGACCTGGTGGTCAGGCGGCGCATGGCCGCCGACCGTCGACGGGTCCGGGTGTCCCTCACCGAGCTCGGCGAGCAGACGATCTCGGAGCTCTTCCCCCGGTTCAACGCCTTCGAGGGCGAAATGACCGACGGTCTGTCCGTCGATCAGAAGACCGACATGGCCAGGCTGCTCCGAGTGGTCATCACCAACGCCACGGCGGATTGAGCGTCGTCGGCCGCCCAGCGGGAACGCCGTGTGCACGCCCCTATGCTCGGACGGTGTGGGATGGCAGGTCCGTTTCTCGACCGGCCCTTCGTTCGGCACCGACGAGCTGGTGGCATCCCGGTTGTGGGATCTCGGCACGACGGGCATCGCCGAGATCGATGGGGAGCTGGTGGCCGGCTTCGAATCGGAGCACCGGGCGCGGCTGGCCGCGGCCGCGCTGACGGATCGACCGGCCGAGGGACACCACCCGCCGGTCGTGGTCCGCTCGATCGAGCCGATCGGCTGGTCCGGCGATCGGCGCCGGCGGGCCGTCACCGTCCCCACCTCGGACGGCGACCTCACCGTCTTCATCACGCCCGGCCCCACGTTCGGCCACGGTGGCCATGCCACCACCCGGCTCGCCCTCCGGCTACTGGTGGCGACGGTCGCTCCCGGGGCCAGCGTGCTCGACGTGGGAACCGGCTCCGGCATCCTGGCCATCGTCGCGGCGAAGCGGGGGGCGGCATCGGTCACCGCCATCGATACCGATCGGCGGGCGATCGTCACCGCCCTGGCCAACGCGACCGCCAACGACGTCGAGCTGATCTGCACCACGGCTACCGTGGCCGAGACCGGACGGGAATCGAGCGCTGGGCTGGACGGTGGGTTCGACGTGGTGGTGGCCAACGTGCTGGCGGCGACCCACCATCACCTGGCCGACGACGTCGCCGGCGCCGTGGCAGGGAACGGCTCACTGCTCACCACCGGCTACCTCGGTCACCAGGCGGCCGCCGTGGTGGCGCGCTACCGGGCCGCCTTCGCCCGATCCGGCAGGGAGCTGTCGGTGGTCGAGGCGGTGTCGTGCGATGGCTGGGCTGGCCACCACGCTCGGGCGTCGGCCCCGGTCACCGGCGGCGTCGACTGAGGCGTCGACCCGATGCCCAGCGGGGTGCCCGGGCCTGCTCCCGCCCGCTCATGGCGATCCCATCGACCGACCGGTGGCTGCGCTGAGATCGGTCCGCCTCGGCTGATCGACCTCGCAGGTCTCGCCGTCGCCGTCCGTGTCGAGCTCGTACACATCGTCCCCCATGACGATGGCCGGCTCGGTCGAGAACACCGGACCGTCGCCGTCGTTGGGGCAGTCGACGTCGCTGACGTCCGGAACGCAGCCGCTGTAGTTGCTGTTGCAGAGGAGCGGTCCCGTGACGGTCGGGCTCTCAACAGGCGACGGCTCCGACCGGCTGGCGCTCCTACGGGCGCTTGCGGTCGCACCGGCCGCGCTGCCAGCCTGCGATTGTCCGCCGGACGAACCGCTCGGGGTCAGCACGGACGAGCCGATCGAATCGCTCCGATTGGCCGACGGGTTGAACCGCTGGTGGTCGATCGTGGTCCGCCCGCCGGCGTCGACGCCGAGGGCGCTGGGCGCGGCCGGATCGGGGGCGCTCCCTCCTCCGGCCCGTCGGTAGGTGCCGACCGCGACAGCGGCGACGAGGACGACCGTCGATATCACGGCCACGGCCGTCACCAGCGAGGCGGGACTCCCGACCCACGACGGCGGGGTGGTCCGCGGTCGCTGGATGGTGGCCAGCGGCGGGGGCCGACGGTCGTCACCGGCCTCGACCACCACAGGCTCCGGCGACGGGTCGGCGACGGCCGATCCGGTCTCCCGGACGCCCACCGGGTCGACGGCCGGCCCCGCCCGGGTGGGTGCCGTCGGGCGGTCTGCCCGAGCCGCCTCGCTGTGCCGAGGCTCAGGCTCGGCCCGCTCTCCGGTGGCGGCGGACAGAGCCGGCTCGGGACCCAGCGGTTCCGCCGTCGCCTGCCCGTTCCGGGCTGGGGAGTCTGGTCGGGACCCCGGGTCGGTCGGATCCGGATCACGATCCTGACGCCGTCGCCGGGCCCGGCCGGCCCGATCCTGTTGCTGCCGGCGAGCGGGGTCTTGGCCGGTGCGCCGATCGGGCCTCGGCACGGTCAGCCGCCGCGCCGGCTCGGCCCCGCTCGGCTCCTCGACCTTGGCGACCACCTCCCAGTCGTCGCTCCGGCTCTGGCTGGCCGGTGGCACCGTGCGAGCAGGCACGCGCTCGGACCTGGCGAGCTGGTCGGCCCCGAAGCGGTCGGCCTGCTCCTGGCGGGCCAGCCGGGTGGCCTGCATGCGAAGCTGGAGCCACCGCCGGAAGATGTTGCTGGCCAGCCGCTTGCTGACGGTGAACTTCAGCTCGCCGTGCGTCGGCCAGGTGATCGGCAGAACCACGGGATCCTCGCCCCGTGGCCGGATGAGCATGACCTCGTCCCAACGAGCGGCGATGGCGAACGAGATCGACGGCCGGCAGAAGATCAGCCCCATGTCGGTGGCGACGAGTTGGAACGAGTCGTCGCCGATGGTGCGGCCGCGGCTCTCCGCCTCCCGAAGGAGCGCATCGTCGAGGCCGTGGAGCCGGGCCCCGCCGCAGTCGAAATAGGAGCCGGGATCGAGCGGATCCAGGAAGTCTCGCAATGCGGCGGACGGCTTGTGCCTCCGGTAGGGAATTCCCTTCTCCTGAGTCACCGTGCCATCGACAGTAGCTGACAGCACTATCAAGATCGCGTCTCTCATTTGACGAATTGAGTCCTGTTGCTTGTCGATGCTTATCGATCAATTCGTCCCACGAGGCTCGCCGGTCGGGCGGCTCGTGCCGACCGTCGTTGGGCACCGCCGGGCGGCACGGCTAACGTCTCGACCCATGCCATCGTTCGACAACCGCATCACCCGGTCGTTGGGTATCGAGATCCCCATCGTCCAGGCCCCGATGGGCTGGATCGCCAGGGCCCAGCTCGCGTCCGCCGTCTCGAACGCCGGTGGGCTCGGCATCATCGAGACGTCGTCCGGCGAGCTCGATGCCATCAGGGAGGAGATCCGCAAGATGGCGGATCTCACCGACAAGCCGTTCGGGGTCAACGTCGCCCAGGCATTCGTCCGGGATCCCGACATCGTCCAGTTCGTCATCGACCAGGGTGTCACGTTCGTGTCGACATCGGCCGGCGACCCCACCCGGTACACCGCCCAGCTGAAGGACGCCGGCCTGACCGTCTACCACGTCGTGCCGACGCTGCGGGGGGCGATGAAGGCGGTCGAGGCCGGGGTCGACGGGCTCATCGTGGAGGGCGGCGAGGGCGGCGGGTTCAAGAGCCCCGACCCCGTGGCGTCCATGGTGCTGCTGCCGCTCGTCCGCTCCAAGGTCGACGTCCCGATCGTGGCCGCCGGCGGGATGCTCGACGGCCGGACGATGGCCGCCGCCTTCGCGCTGGGGGCCGAGGCCGTCCAGATGGGCACGAGGATGGTGTCGGCGGAGGAGAGCCCGGTGCACGACAACTGGAAGCGATCGATCACCGAGGCCCGTGAGACCGACACCGTGTTCCTGAATCAACGACACTCCCCGGCGCTCCGTGCCATCAAGACCGAGCGGAGCCGTGGTCTCCAGTTCGCAGAGCACAACGTGTTCGGCGACTTCGGCAACGCCCAGGAGCTGTATTTCGGCGGCGACATGGAGGCGGCGATCGCGCTCGGTGGACAGGTCATGGGGCGCATCGACGAGGTCAGGCCCGTAGCCGAGGTGATCGGCGAGTGCGCCGAGGAGTTCTTCGCCATCCTCGACGAGCTGAGCGAGCGCTATCTGGCCCCCTGACCACCGCCGGAGACGGCGATCCTGTCGTCGCAGCGACAGCGAGGGTTATGATTGCCCAACACGATCTCGCCTCGATCACCGACAAGACGGAGCCGAACTCGCCGTGAGCCCGGGTCGCCGAGCCCCCATCCGCCGCCTGCTCACGCCCCTGGCCCTGGCTCTGCTCTCGGTGCTGCTGTCGGTGCTGCTGTCGGTGGTGGTGTTGGCCGGAGGGTACCTCGTCGGCGTTGCCGAGTCGACGCCGTCCGACGCCCAGACCGCCACCCGAGGTGAGGAGTCGACGATGTGCCCGGCGATGACCGACTCGATCCGTCGGCTCTACCTCGCGTTGCTCGATCGGGAGCCGGACGATGCCGAATTCCTCGGCGGGGTCAACCGGTATCGCTCGGGGCAAGCGGATCTGGAGACCATCGCCACCGAACTGGCCCGTTCGAACGAGTTCAGGGCCGCGAACGGCGAGCTGAGCGACGAGCAGTACGTCGAGCTGGTCTACCGCAACGTACTGCAGCGGGAACCGACCGAGGGGGACCGGGACTTCTGGGTGACGAACCTGGGCATCGGCTACGAGCGGGGCTCGACCGTCGTGGCCTTCAGCGAGTCGGAGGAGTTCGTCCGCAGGACCGGGACCGTGACCCCCCTCGCCGGCTATCTTCGCTGGTATCCCGAAGGCGCTCACTGGTATTGCGGGGTCGGTCCACGGGATGCTTTGACCATCAAGCCACTACTGGAACCCGATCTCTATGCTGACTATGTGTTCCGCAACGGTGGTGACACGATGTCGCCGATCGGCTTGCAGACCGTTCTGGACAATGCGTCGTACGTGTCGATCGCCCAGGGCACGCTGCCGGCACGGTTCACCGGTTACTGGTGGAGCGGCATGTTCAGCGGTGACGGCAACTACGGCTCCGCCCTCGACGTCCTGGCCTCGGACGACACGTCGTGGATCGTGGTCTTCTACGGCAGCTCGATCGGTGACCAGCGAGCCGGTTGGCAGATCGAGCGATGAACCGGCCCGACTCGGGCCCGGCCGGGTCGCGGTGGCCGCTGGCGGTGGCGACGGCGCTGCTGCTCACGGCCGGGTGCGGGTCGACCGCAACGGAGGGCGAGCAGTCGGACGGCCCGGCCGTCCCACCGGCCGAGGCTGCCACACCGGTCACCGTGGCCGCCCAGCCGGGGTCGGACACCCGTGCCGACGCGACGAGTCCGACCGTGCCGGTCGACAGCCGGCCGTCGACCACCGCGCAGCCCCGACGGCAGCCGCCGCCTCCTGACGAGCGGCCGCTCCCGACCGATCCTGCAGCCATGGCCGCCGCCCTCGACGCGGCCGAGCGGGCCGTGCGCGATCCCGGACTGGCGAGCGACGACCTCGAAGCGTGGGGTCGTCGCCAGCAGCGCCTCTATCGCCACCTGGCGAACCATCCCGACTGGGTCGATGCGGTGCTGGCGGCCGCCGACCCCGACATCGCCGATGCGGTCTCGCTGAACTGGGAGGCCCGGCGGAACCTGTCGGCGCTCGCGGCCACCGAGGATCCGCACACCGAGCTGCCGGCCTGGCGGATCGTGGAGCCGTTGCCACCGGAGATCCTCATCGGCTACTACAAGCAGGCCGAGGCAGCGTCCGGCATACGGTGGGAGTTCCTGGCCGGCATCAACCTCATTGAGACCCGGATGGGCCGCATCGAGGGCATCTCGAGCGCCGGCGCGGTGGGACCGATGCAGTTCCTGCCGACGACCTGGGCGGGGTGCTGCGACGGCGATCCGACCGATCCGGCCGACGCCATCGCCGGAGCAGCGACGTACCTGACGATCCGCGGTGGCCCCGAGGACATGGCCAGGGCCATCTGGGGCTACAACAACTCCGACTACTACGTGAACGCGGTGACCGCCTACGCGACGGTGCTGATGGACGACGAGCGGGCCTACTACGGCTATCACGCCTGGGAGGTCTACTTCCTCACCACCGAGGGCCTGATCCGGCTCCCGGTCGGATACGACCAGTCGGAACCGGTTCCCGTCGCCGTGTGGTCGGGCGTCGAGGCTGCGGAGCAGCCTCTCTGAGAGTTTGCACCGCAAACTCCCCCACCCCCAACGATCACCTGGAGCCCAATCACCCCACCGGTCGGGCGTCGAGGCTGCGGAGCAGCCTCTCTGAGAGTTGCGCCGCAAACCCCCCACGGTCGGGCGCCGAGGCTGCGGAGCAGCCTCTCTCAGAGCTTGCACCGCCAGGTTGCTGACGTGGCGGGCGGGCCCGGGGTCAGGCAGCCGGGGCGCCGTCCGGATCCTGCGGGGCCAGCTCGCCCGGACCCCAGGTCACGAAGTCGCCAGGAGCCACCAGCCGGGGCGCCACCCGCTCCGAGACCAACTGGATCCAAACCCCACGATCGGACCCGATCGATCCGGTGAAGGCGAAGGCCGTCGAGTCCGGCGACCAGCCGGTGACGCTCTGGGTGTACTGGGCGAAGAACGGCAGGTAGGCCTGTCCGAACTTCCGGGTGATGGCGAACCGAGCCGACTGCGTGGTGGTCGGCCGCTCGCCGTCCTCCCAGAAGCTCCACTGGCCGATCGGTCGACGCGACTCGATCTCGGCCCCCATCCAGGCGAGCTTCGAGCTGTCGGGGCTCCACTCCCAGGCCGCGGCCAGGCTGGAGGTGACGAGGGTGCGCTCCACCGTCGCCAGATCGAGCACCGTCAGACCCGACCCGTCGGCCTGGGCCGTGCGACGGGCGTCCGCCGCCGGGGAACCGACCACCGACAGGTCTTCGCCGGCGTCGAGCGCCTGGTAGGCCACCCTTGTCCGATCGGGGCTCAGAACGAACCGGATCGGGCCGTCGAGCTCGATGATCGCCTCGGTGGTCCCGGCCTCGACGTCGAGGTACGCCAGCGCGCCGTCGGCCACGATGATGGCTCGCCGCTCGTCGACCCAGGCCGGCGCGCTGAAGCCACCGTCCACCGCGGTCACACCGACGAATCCGGTGCTCAGCGGATCGCTGGCGTCGAACGCATCGACGGAGAGCTGGTTGACGTGGCCGAGGATCCGGTCCGGGGCCGGCGACCAGGAGATGAAGAACGGTGCGCCCTCACCGATCGGCTCGATGGGCGAACCGGGTTCGACGACGCCGACCTCGACCGCCCCGGTCTGTGGGGCGTTGCGGATGTAGGCCAACCGATCGTCACCCTCGTTCCACTGCAGGTAGAACACCGGATTGCCGGATGCGTCGGCCGACACCGGGTCGCCGTCCAGCGAGCCGTCCTCGGCGAAGGACTGGACCACGACCGTCTGGTCGAGGGCGGAGCTCGAGCTCCAGGCCAGCTTGGTGCCGTCGTGGGACCAGGTCGGTTGGCTGGCCAGGACGGACTCCGACCCGTCAAGCATGCGGACCGAGGTCCCATCCGGTCGGACGATGGACAGCTCCGGACCGTTGCCGATCGCCAGGCGGCCGCCGAGCGCAGCCAGCCGCTCCGCCACCTCCGCATCGGTGAGCGAGGGCTCGAACGGCTCGCTGGCGGCGGGGGGCTCGGTCGTGTCCGAGCCCCCGTCGGCCGCGGTGCCACCGTCCGACTCGTCGCCGGATCCGGTCGAATCGGCGCGCTCTGCGATCTCGGAGTCGATCTCGGCGGACTGCTCGGGATCCGGGTCGGACGAGCAGCCGGCGCCGATGAGCAGAACCAGCGACAGCAGCACGAACAGTGACCGGGCCGGGCGAGGAATTCGCCGCTCGGTCGGCCGCTTCGTGTCACCGCTCGTTCGGCACGCTTCGATACCAAAGACTACCCGCGGGCGCAGGAGCGGCCGGCATCGACCGCCACCAGATCGGGCCCGGACACGGCCACCGTTTTCGATCCGGTCCGGACGATCGAGTAGTACTGACGGGGTGACGACAGCACCTGGACCCGATTCCGGTCCCGAACTCAGGGGCATCGACGCCGAGCCGGTGTCGGAGTGGTTGGCGGCGAACATCGAGGGAGCGACACCGCCGTTCGACTTCGAGTTCATCACCGGCGGGCACTCCAACCTCACGTTCGCCGTCACCGGGGCCGACGGTCGGCGATTGGTGCTGCGCCGACCACCACTCGGGGCCGTCCTGGCCACCGCCCACGACATGAGCCGGGAGCACAAGATCATCTCCGGAGTCGGCCGCACCACCGTCCCGGTCCCGGCCGCCCTCGGGCTGTGCAGCGACGAGTCGGTCAACGGGGCACCGTTCTACATCATGGACTTCGTCGACGGCGTCGTCCTGCACGATGCCGAGATCGCCGACGCCGAGATGCCGGACCGGGGGGCCCGGGGCCGCCTCTCCGGATCGGTGGTCGAGGTCCTGGCCGACCTCCACCTCGCCGATCCGGACGCGATCGGCCTCGGCGATCTCGGCCGCAAGGAGGCCTACCTCGATCGCCAGCTCGAGCGATGGCGCGTCCAGTGGGAGAAATCGAAGACGCGGGAGCTGCCGGCGATGGAAGCGGTCTACGAGCTCCTCGTGGCAGCCAAGCCGGAGCAGCGCTACACCGGCGTCGTCCACGGCGACTACCGGCTCGGCAACATGCTGATCGATCCGTCGGCCGGCACGGTCACCGCCGTGCTCGACTGGGAGCTCTGCACCCTCGGCGACGTGATGGCCGACGTCGGCTACATCCTCAACAACTGGGTACAGCCCGGTGAGGAGAGCCTGCGGGGGGCGACCGACTACCCGACCATGGCTGGCGGCTTCTCGACCCGGGAACAGCTGATCGAGTCGTACTCCGAGCACACCGGGTTCGAGGTGCGGAACGCCAACTACTACCGGGCGTTCCAGAGCTGGCGGTTGGCGGCCATCGTCGAGGGGGTGCTGGCCCGATACCTCAAGGGGGTGATGGCAGACGATACCGTCGATACCGATGCGTACAAGGTCCAGATCGAGAACCTGGCGGACGAGTCGCTCCGCCTCGTCAGGACCCTGTCCTAGTGTCCTGTCAGGTTGATCCGTTGATGAATTCTGCGGATGATCGACGTCCATCCCAAGGACGCAGGAGGCAGCCTCACTCGTGAGTGTGAGGCAACGACGAGGACGCCGCGAGGGGCGTCGAGGGCCGCAGAATCCGCGACATGATTAGCCTGACAGGACACTAGCCGATCGATCGGTCGGTAGAGCCAATGATCAGCCGCTGATCTACGAGGCGGTCAACGACGGTGGGGGGTCAGCCCTCCTCAGGCAGAATCTCACGCATCAGGCCGGCCAGATCCCTCTCGTCGCGACTTGCCGGCCTCGGCGGAATCCGCCTGGGAACCCTGGCCAGGCTCGCCCGAGTCGGATCGTTCGACGTCGCCACCGTCACGGGGAGGTCGACCTGAGGCGGACGACGAGCCAGACCCAGGCGAACCCGACCCCTCGCTCGA
>JAHELU010000137.1:0-5641 GCA_024644005.1 Acidimicrobiales bacterium
GCCGGCGAAGTCGACATCGATGGCCAGGCCGATGGTCTCGGCAAGGGTGTAGCAGCCGAGGCCGATGGCTCCGACCACGAAGCCCCAGATGACCGATCGGCGCAGCCGCAGCTCTGCGCTGCGCCCGACGAGGAACAGGGCGCCGCACAGCAGCCAGGTCAGCCATCCGAACCGCCGATCGGGCGTGCCGGTCCAGGCGTGCAGCGGATCGACGGCGACTACCGACGCGATGGCCCCCCAGGAGAGGAAGGCGGCCAGCAGCACCGGCCCCGGGGAGGGGTCGAGACGGATCGTGTCGGCCTCGAGCGCCACGAGCCAGAAGCCGAGCGCCGGCAGGGCGAGCCACCGGATCGGTCCGAATGCGTCCCACCCGACCGGGTCGAAACCGGTCAGGCCGAGCGCGACCATCGTTGCACCGATCACGGCGGCGGTCGTTCGTCTTCGTCCCGGCTCGGCCACCGGGGCCAAGGATGGCACAACCCACCGCATCGCCCGGACCGGACCGGCCTCTGCTCACGGGCTACCTTTCGATCGACGCTCACTCGCCCACCGTGTCGACCGGCTCGCACCTTCCACCGCCGAGCATCTCTAGGATGGCGGAGTGGACGAGCAGGGGCGGACAGTTGCAGCCGGGCGCAGCCGGGTCCCTCGATTCGATCTGGTCCGCATGCCACGCCGCCTTCGGGCCCCGTTCACTGCTGTGCTGCGCCGGGTCGGGTTCGCCCTGGGTCTGGTGGTGTTCGTGGCGTTGGTCGTCCGGGTCGGGCGGGGCGGTTACGTCGATGTCACCGGCGATCAGATCGACTTCCTGGATGCGCTGTACTATGCCTCGGTCACCGTGACCACAACGGGCTACGGCGACATCACCGCCATCAGCTCGGGGGCTCGACTGGCCACGGTCGTGCTCATCACTCCGGCCAGGATCCTGTTCCTGATCCTGGTGGTGGGCACCACGGTCGAAGTGCTGACCGAGCAGTCACGGCAACTGCTGGCAACCAAGCGCTGGAGGCAGAGTGTGAACGACCACTACGTGATCTGCGGGTTCGGGGCCACCGGGACCAGTGCGGCCAACGACTTGCTGAATCGAGGGATCGACGCCGCGTCGATCGTCGCTGTCGACAACGATCTCCAGGTCGTCCACGAGGCCGGGCGACTGGGTTTCGTCGCCGTCCACGGCGATGCCTCCCAGAGCGCCGTGTTGCGCCAGGCGGCCATCGACCGGGCGAGGGCCGTCATCGTGGCTCCCAATCGGGACGATACAGCGGTGCTGATCACCCTGACCGCCAGGGAGATGAACCCGGATGTCCACATCGTCGCAGGGGGCCGTGAGCAGGAGAACCTCCACCTGCTCCGCCAGGGCGGAGCCAACGAGGTGATCGACGCCACCGCCGCCGTCGGTCGGATGCTCGGGCTCGGGACCTACGCACCAGGAGCGGTACGGGTCTTCGACGATCTGCTCGATGCCGGGACCGGGCTGGAGCTGGCCGAGGTGCCGGCGGCCGACGTCGGCGGGCAACCGAGGCCCCCGGCCGGGGCGACGCTGATCGCCGTCATCCGCAACGGCTCGCTCCTGCGTGCCGACCAGGTCGACGCCGAGCGGTTGCAAGCCGATGATCGGCTGGTCGTGCTCCGCGATTCCTCGTCACACTAACCTCGACCGATGCGGCAGAACATCAGCTCCGGCAGCCCCTACGAAGACGTGTTCGGCTACTGCCGAGCGGTGCGGGTCGGCAACACCGTGCACGTGGCCGGCACGGTGGCCCAGCCGCCGAACGTCGCCGGCTGTGACGCCCGCCAGCAGGCGGCGGCCGCGCTCGACATCATCGTCGATGCCCTGGCCCGGGCCGGTGCCAGCCCGGCCGATGTGGTCAGGACGGTGACCTTCGTGACCGATATCGCCGACATGGAGCTCGTGGCGATGGCCCACCGAGCCGTGTTCGGCGACATCAAGCCGGCGTCCACCCTCGTCGAGGTCAGCGCCCTGGTCGATCCGGAGGTGAAGGTCGAGATCGAGGCCTATGCGGTGATCGACGACGACGGCTGAGGGTCCCGGCCGCCGGCCTGGATGGCGGCGATGACCGACACCGTGACGATGTCGTCGACCGAGCAGCCTCGTGACAGGTCGTGCATGACGCCACCGAGGCCCTGGAGCAGCGGTCCGAAGGCCTTGGCGCCGGCCAACCGCTCGGTGATCTTGTAGCCGATGTTGGCGCTGTCGAGGTCGGGAAACACGAAGACGTTGGCCCGCCCCGCCACCGGCGAGCCGGGGGCCTTCACCTCTGCCACGGCCTCCAGCAGGGCCGCGTCGAACTGCAACTCGCCGTCGATGGCCACGTCCGGGGCCATGGTCCTGGCCAGGGCCGTGGCCGCCCTCACCTTGTCGACCCGGGGGTGGTCGGCGCTGCCCTTGGTGCTGAACGACAGCATCGCCACCCGCGGCTCCTCGTTGCACAGCCGGTGGAACGTCTCGGCGCAGGAGACGGCGACCGAAGCCAGTTCTTCGACGTCCGGGTCCGGCAGGACGGCCCCGTCGCCGTAGGCCACCGGCCGTCCGTCCGGGAGGACGAGGATGAAGCAGCTGCTGACGACCGACACCCCCGGCGCGACCCCGAGGACCCGCAGGCCGGCGCGGATGACCTGCGCCGTGGTGCGGCTGGCCCCGCCTATGCAGCCGTCGGCCTCGCCAGTCGCCACCAGCAGCGCACCGACGTGGAGGGGATCGTCCAGGTCGACCGGTTTCGCCAGCCGGTCGGCCAGCTCGGCCACCGCAACCGACACGTGTTCGGCGGGCTCCTCGATCACGGTGGCATGGGCCAGCCCGTCGCCGTTGAGCACCGCGGCGGCCTCGGCGGCCCGGGGGTCGCCGGCGTCGGCCAGCACGATCCGCTTCGGGAACCGCCGGGCCTCTTGCCGCCATCGCTCGAGGATGGTCGATGGGCTCACCGGGGCGACGCTAGCGGCCTTTGCCCCGCCAGGGGATGAGCACCGACTCGAGCATCCGCACGATCAGGTCGAGCAGCACACCGATGATCGAGATGACGATGATCCCCACCACCACCACGTCGAGCCGGAAGAAGTTCCTGGCCTGGAAGATCATGCTCCCGAGCCCGGTATCTGTGCCGACCAGCTCGGCCGCCACCAGGGTTCCCCAGCTCACCCCGAGCGCCACCCGGAACCCGGTGAACAGCTCCGGCAGGGCGTTCGGCACGATGAGCCGGAACAGTATCTGGCGCTTCGAGGCACCCAGCGAGTACGCGGCTCTCACCTTGGAGAGGCTGATGTCTCTGACCCCGGCCCTGGCCGAGATGATCATGATCCAGACGGAGGCGAAGATCAGCAGGGCGAAGGCGCTGGGGTTGCCGATGCCGAACCAGAGGATGAACAGCGGGATGAGGGCCAGCGGGGGAATGGGCCGTAGCAGCTCGACCGGGGTGTCGAAGAAGCCCCTGATCCGGCTGGACAGACCCATGGCGAACCCGATCGGTATGCCGACCAGGCTCCCGACGAGCATCCCGACCCCGACCCGGGTCAGGCTGGTTCTGGCGTGCTCCCACAGCGTGATGTTCTTGAAGCCCTCGGTCCGCAAGGTGTTGAATCCCCGCCAGGTGTCGGCCGGCGTCGGGAAGGCGGCCGGGCTGAGGAACTGGGAGTAGGCATCCTCGTTGCACGGTGCCGGCTCCCCGGCCTCGGTGGCGGCGATCCCGGCCAGCCGGCACTCGGTCAGGAGCTTGGCGTCTGTCAGTGCCTCCGGCGGATCCTTCTGCTCGTAGGCCGCCGCGGTGGCGGCCCGGAAGTCGTCGGGGAAGCCCCATGCTCTCGTGCCGGCCCACCACAGAGCGGCCAGGACGATGAGTGCGATCAGGCTCCACAGCGGCAGGCTGCGGACTGCAGCGGCGTCACCGAACGAGACCGTCTTGCGGTCCTCCGGCGAGCCGGACCCCGGCAGCAAGCCGGACGCCGGCCGCAGGCCGGACAGGAAGCCGCCCTCGTCGTCTGCTGCGGTCTCCAGCGTCTCCTGGTCGTGGACGCCTACCCCCACATTGTCACTCATCGAACGAACCTGTCACTCATCGAACGAACCTGTCACTCATCGAACGAACCTGTCACTCATCGAACGAACCTGTCACTCATCGAACGAACCTGTCACTCATCGAACGAACCTGGCATGCATCGATCAACCCCCGTCGTGGCCCATGATCTGTTCCTCCATCTCCCAGATGAGCGACAGGATCTCCTCCCGCCGCTCGATGAACTCCGGTGACGCCTTGAGATCCCGGGGCTCGACGTCGAGCCCGATCTCGGCGAACGGCAGCTCGTAGGTGTACTCGATCCGGCCCGGGCGGGGGGCCATGACGAACAGCTTGTCGCCGAGGAACAGGGCCTCCTCCACGCTGTGGGTGACGAGCACGATCGTCTTGCCCGTCTCCTTCCACAGCTTCAGGACCAGGCCCTGCATCTTCTCCCTCGTCAGGGCGTCGAGGGCCCCCAGCGGCTCGTCCATCAGGATGACGGCGGGGTCGTTGGCCAGGCACCGGGCCAGCGCGACCCGTTGCTGCATCCCGCCGGACAGCTCGTAGATCCGCTTCTCGCCGAAGTCCTGGAGCCCGACCGTGGTCAGCAGCTCGTCGACCGTGCGCTCGGTCTCGGCCCTCGGGGCCCGCTGCATCCGCGGACCGAACGAGATGTTCTTCCGCACGTCCAGCCACTCGAACAGTGCCCCCTGCTGGAAGACCATGCCCCGGTCGGGGCCGGGCCCGGTGATCGGCGCGTCGCCGAGCAGCACCGTACCCGCGGTGGGGGCCAGGAAGCCGGCCAGGATGTTGAGCAGTGTGGTCTTGCCGCATCCGCTCGGTCCGAGCAGGGTCAGGAGCCGCCCGCGGTCCAGCTCGAACGACACGTCCTGCAGGGCCTGGACCGAGCCACCCTTCGGGAGCCGGTAGACCATGTCGACCGAGTCGACCTTCAGATCCTTCATTTGTTCCCCTTCCCCACCTCGATAGCAGAGATGCCGGGGCGGCCGCCAAAGGGGGCGGCTGTCACCCCGGCATCTGTCGCCGGTTCGACCGCCGGCCGGTGGCGAGCGATCTCCTAGCCCTGTGCCGCCTCCAGGTAGCTCGAGTCGACGAAGCTGCTGAAGTCGTCGAGCGACGACGGGATCTCACCCAGTCGGACGAACGTCTCGAGCTGATCCTTCATGTTCGTCTGGACGTAGCCGCCCATCCATTCCTCCGACAGCTGCTCCTCGATCGTGGGGAACGAGAACCAGACCTCTCCGTCGAGGAAGTTGCCGACGTCCTCCATGCCGGCGGCGGCGGCGATCGTGTCGTTGTAGGCGGCCGGATCGGCTGCCCACATCTCGTTGAACTCCTCGGTGGCCCGCAGGAAGCTCGTGACGACCTCGGGATGCTGCTCGCCGAACGACCGTGGGATCGAGACGATGTCGTAGGTGAAGATCCCGATCTCGCTCTCGTGCTCTGCGCCGGTCATGATCAGCTCGCCGCCGCTGTTCAGCATCTGGACCACTGCGCCGCCGAAGGCGCAGCCGACCTGGATCTCACCCGCCTCGAACGCCGCTGCGGTGGCCGCACCGCCCTCGGCCGGAACGACGTTGAGGTCGTCGAGGGCCACGCCGAGGAACTAC
>JAHELU010000137.1:5651-13738 GCA_024644005.1 Acidimicrobiales bacterium
AGCATCTTGTAGTGGGTCACGTTGCCGATGGGGGTCATGACGGTCGCCCCCTTCAGCGTCTCGGCAGCATTGTCCTTGGTGACGCCCAGGTCGCCCTGGGCGACGCAGTTGTCGGCCTCGGCGTAGCCGACGGCGATACCGACCAGCTTGAGGTCGGCGCCGTTGTTGGTCCCGTTGGCGAATGGGGTGAGCCCCTGGGAATAGGCGATGTCGACGTCGCCGGCCAGCATGGCCTCCGTCATCTCGTTGCCGCTGTTGAAGGGCTTCCAGTTGATCGGCACCCCGACCGCGTCGCCGAAGCTGCCGTCGGCCTGGCCGATCTGGTTCGGGGTCGGCCACTCCGCGAAATAGGCCACGTTGAGCTCGGTGAGCTCGGTCATCGCCTCGCCGTCGTCGCCGCTGCCGTCGTCGCCGTCGTCGGTGGTCTCACCGTCGTCCGAGGTGTCGTCGGCCGAGGCCTCGGTGGTCTCGGTGGTCTCGTCGTCCCCGCTTCCGGCATCGGTTTCGCTGTCGTCGTCGCCGCCGCAGGCTGCCGCCAGCAGGCAGAGCGCCGCGAAAAGGACCAGTAGTTTCCGTGTCATCAGCTGTGTCTCCCCATAGTCAGGCCCAGGGACGGGCCGATCCAATGATGCCATCCGTAGCCATGCTTCGCTGGGCAACCCTACCCATCACCCTGCAGCCAGCCTTCGGTATCGGTGAGGACCCGGGCGAGCCGATCGGTCAGATCGTCGAGCACCGTGTCGTCTGCGATCAGCGGCGGGGCGATGGTCAGCATCGTGGCGCCCCGGTCGTCGGGTCGGATGAGCAGGCCGGCCCGGCGGAGGAACCCGGCCAGCACGCCACCCTGCAGCCCGGCCGCCTCGGTCGATGACAGCTCGACGCCGCTGTGCCGGTCGGCCATCAGCTCGAGCGCGTAGAAGTAGCCGAGGCCCCTGACCTCCTTCACACACCGGTGCCGATCCGCCAGCCCGTCCAGCCGGCTGCGGAAGCCGGCCTCGTTGCCGAGCACGTTGGCCAAGACGCCCTCGTCCCGCATCGCCGTCATCGTGGCCACGGCCACGGCGGTGGCCACCGGGTGACCGCCGAAGGTGGAGCCGTGCATGTACATGCCCATCTCGCTCTCCCAGACCTCCTCGACGAGGGGCCGCCTGACAACGATCCCGCCGAGTGGCTGGTACGCGCTCGTGACCCCCTTGGCGAAGGTGAGGATGTCTGGAACCACGTCGAACCGCTCGCTCGTGAACCAGTGGCCGAAGCGGCCGAAGCCGCAGATCACCTCGTCGGCCACCAGCAGCACGCCATAGCGATCGCAGATCCGGCGCAGCTCGGGCCAGTAGCCGTCAGGGGGGACCAGTCCTCCCCGGCCGTTCTGGACGGGCTCGGCGATGACCGCCGCCACCGTCTCGGGGCCCTCGGCCACGATCATGTCCTCGACGGCCCTGGCCGAGGCCAGCTCGGCCGCCGTGTCGCCGTAGGTGTTGCGGACGTGCCGGGTCCCATCCCACAGCATGGGCAGGAACGGCTTGCGGAACTTGGGGACCCCGGTGACCGACAGGCTGCCCAGGGTCGTTCCGTGGTACGACCACTCCCGGGATATCACCTTGTAGCGGCCCTCGTCGCCGCGGGCCACGTGGTAGTTCCTGGAGAACTTGAGCGCCGCCTCCACCGCCTCGGAGCCGGAGCTCACGAAGAAGACCTCGTCGAGATCGTCGGGTGCCACCTCGGCGATCATCGCTGCCGCCTCGATGGCCGGCGGGGTCGCCCAGCCCCAGGTCGGGTAGAAGCCCAGCTGCTCCATCTGCTTGGCAGCCGCCGCCGCCAGGTCCTGGCGACCGTGGCCGAGGTTGGTGCAGAACAGCCCGGCCAGGCCGTCGAGGTATCGGTTGCCATCGCTGTCGAAGACATAGCAGCCCTCGCCCCGCTCTATGACGCCGAGCAGGTTGCTGCGCCAGGCGGCGCCTTTCGTGAAGTGGGGCACCATGTGTCGATGAGCCCGCGACTGCTGCGCCGTTGACGATTCGACCAGCGACATGACCTGCTTCTCCCCATGCTCTGCGACTGCGCTCTGTCACCCCGAGAGCCCGCTCCGTTAGGACCTCTAGCGTAGTAGCAGTCATATCTAACGTCGAGGGGTTCCGGGAGGTTGGCCGGGCGTGCGAGGTACGCTCGGCCTCCATGACCAAGCTGCAGGTGATCGGTGGCGGCAAGATGGGTCAGGCCCTGGTCGGGGGCCTGATCGACAGCGGGTGGGCCGGGGCCGAGGAGCTCGCCGTCGTCGAGGTCGTTGCCGATCAGCGGGACCGTTTGCGCAAGGGGTTCCCGGGCGTCGCGGTGCTGGAGCGACCCGAGGCCGGCGTCGACTCGGTCCTGGCGGTCAAGCCGAACCTCGTCGCGGCGGTCTGTCGGAGCCTCGAGCGGCCGGGCCGGGTGCTGTCGATCGCCGCCGGCATCACCATCGAAGCCATCGAGGGGGCGCTACCCGCCGGCACGTCGGTGATCAGGGCCATGCCGAACACGCCGGCCCTCGTCCGCGCCGGAGCGGCGGCCCTGGCCGGTGGCAGCACCGCCTCCGCTGGCGACGTCTCGTGGGCCTCGGCCATCCTGGAATCGGTCGGAGGGGCGGTGGTGGTGGCCGAGCCGCTGCTCGACGCCGTGACGGGGCTGTCGGGGTCCGGACCGGCCTACGTGTTCCTCGTTGCCGAAGCGCTGACCGACGCCGGGGTCGCCATGGGCTTGACCCGGGACGTGGCAGCCCTGCTGGCCACTCGGACGATCTACGGTGCCGGCAAGATGATGGTCGAGTCCGGCGACGAGCCGGTGGCGCTCCGGGCCGGGGTCACCACCCCGGCCGGAACGACCGCAGCCGGGCTGGCCGCCCTCGAGGAGCACGGCCTGCGGGCGGCGCTGGCCGCGGCGGTACGGGCGGCCACGCTGCGTTCGGCCGAGCTCGGCGCTGCGAGCTAGTCTCCCCGTCCGATGGCCGGTCTCCGCTTCTCCACCATCTCGTTCCTCTCCGACTACGGGCACGGTGACGAATTCGTCGGCGTCGTCCACTCCGTCATCCGCACCATCGCCCCCGACGTGCGGGTCATCGACATCACCCATGAGATCGCCCCGCACGACGTGCGGGCCGGTGGCCTGGCCCTGGCCCGGTCGGTCCAGTACCTCGCCCCGGGGGTGGCGCTGGCGGTGGTCGACCCCGGGGTCGGCACCGATCGGCGTGCGGTGGTGATCGAGCTGGCCGACGGTGAGGCGTTCCTGGTCGGCCCGGACAACGGCCTCCTGGCCCCCGCCGTCGCCATGGTCGGCGGGGCGACGGGGGCGGTGGTCCTCGACAATCCGGAGTATCAGCTTCCCGTCCTCGGCCCTACCTTCGACGGCCGGGACGTGTTCGGTCCCGCCGCAGCCCAGCTCTGCCTGGGGACGCCGATGACCGAGATCGGTACCCCGATCGACCCGGTCCAGCTTCTGCCCGGCCTGCTCCCGGTGAGCGAGGTCCAGGAGGACGGATCGATCAGGACCGAGATCCTCTGGATCGACCGGTACGGGAACGCCCAGCTCAACCTGGAGCCCGAGTTCATCGAGGGTTGGCCCGATGCCGTGACGGTGGAGGGCGGTCGGATCACCAGGAACGCCGCCAGGGTCGGCACGTTCGCCGAGATCCCCGGCGGCGGTTTCGGGCTGCTGGTCGACTCCTACGGGCTCGTGTCGCTGGCCGTCGACCGGGGCTCGGCCGCAGCCGAGCTGCAGCTGGCCGAAGGCGACGAGCTGACCCTGCGGCCGTCTGACCGACCTGCGTCGATCACGTCGCCGGTGACCCTCGAGACGGAGTCACCGCAGACGACTCGTCCTGAGCGCAACGATACCCTTGGACCCGATCGGGGTCCGGGCTCGTCCGGGCGCCGCCGCTCGTAGCTCGACGGCCCGCCGATCCGTGCTCGACGCTGGAGGAACAAGACATGCGGCCATCGATCGTCATCACCCTCGCCATCTTGATGCTGGCGATCCTGGTGGCCGGCGTTGCCCAGTTCTTCATCCTGGCCCGGTAGACAGCCGGCCCAGTACACAGCGGCTAGCCCGGTACACAGCCGGCCCGGTAGACGGCCGGCCCGGTAGACACTAGATACCGGCTTCGACCAGGTCGATGAGCACCTCTTCGATCGTCGGCACATCGGCCTGGATCGGACCCACCGGCTCCGACCGGTCCCCGGGATCGTCGGCGACCGGGGAGGTGTCACCCTCGGGGAGGGGCAGATCGGCGATCGGTGCCGTCGCCGCATCGGGCCCGCCTCCGTTCGAGAGGTCGATCGTCCCGGTGGTGGTCGGCCCGGCGGAGCTCGGTCGAGCGGTCGTCGGCGGTGACGACGTCGCCGGCGGGGAGGTCGGCGGGGCGGTGGTGGGCGGCGGGGTGCTCGGCGGCACCGTCGTCGGCGGCGCCGTGGTCGGTGTCGGCTCTATGCGTGGTGGGGCCGTGGTGCTCGGCACCGTGGCGGGAGCGTCGATGGCCATGAACCGGTGGGTCGTCCAGAGCTTGCCGTCTCCGGTGTTGACGACTCCGACCCCGACGTATCCGTACCGAGGATCGACCAGGTTCGAGTAGTGGGTCGGGCTGTCGACGAAAGCCTGGAACAGCTCCTCGGGCTCGTGGTGCCCGTGCCGGCCGACGTTCTCGCCGAGGACGATCCAGGGTGCCGAGATGCCCGCGCTGAGGTCAGGGCTGTGAGACAGCGAATCGGCATCGGCCATGACCGTCGTCCACGCCCTCGCCTGTGCGGCCAGCTCCGCATCGACGATCAGCGGGGCCAGTCCGGCCTCGGCCCGGGTCTGGTTGATGAGGGCGACGAAGAGCTGCTCGTCGGCCGAGCTCGCCGCCGCAGGAGGGGGCGACCAGCCGAGTGCTGCCGCCAGCAGCGCCAGTGACAACCCGATGGTCGCGATGGCGCGCACCCTCAGTTTCCTCACAGATCGAGCTCCCTCGGGCCGCTGCAGCCGACGGCTGGACCCTGGGGTGCTATCGGATGGAACCGGGAAGAACTTGAGGGCGCGCCGTGCTCAGGTGGGAGGCCGGTTGAGCGGGGTGCCCATCCAGTTGCGGGGCAGGACGCTGCGGAAAGCGCTCATCACCTCGCCGTGGCCCTGGGGGGTGAAGGTGATCTGCCCCTCGCCGTTCTCGGTCCCGGTCATCGCCTGCAGCCACTGGCCGCTCGGGCCGGCGTCGAGACCGCGCAGCTCGACCATCTCCTGGCCGGACTCGGTCGACCACGTCGAGCTGATCCGCCAGCGGCGAACGTCGTCACGCTGCAGGTCGAGCACGAGCACGGCCTGATCAGCGTCGAGCCCACCTTCGGTCAGCAGCTCGATCGCCGCATCGCGATCGTCCTCACGGGTCTTCTCGGCCCGGCTGAGGATCTGGGTGCTGATCGAGATCGGCACGTCGCCGATGAACCTCGGTGAGCGGAGCACGATCAGCTGGGCCAGGACCTGGGGGAGCTGGGAGACGGGAACCGGTCGGAACTCCACGAAGTCGGGGTCGAGCGAGTTCGAGACCACCGCCGCCCGAGGGGTGGCCCAGATCGTCGGCACGCTGCTGTCCGCCATGTAGCGAAGATCGACCGCCACCATGAGGCTGGCCTGATTCACCACGTCGAGCAGCTCCCAGGCCACCGGATCGATCGCGCCGTCGACCATGATCCCGCTCGCGCTCAGCCGCTCCACCGTCTCCGCGGCCGGCGGGTCCGGCATCGAATCGGGGCTGACGTCGGGAATGGATTGGGCGTGGGCGATGCGCAGGCTCTCGGACACGAGGTCCGAGGGCAGCCGTAACTGGGCCCTGCTCCTGTCGAGCAGGGGCATGCCGCCCGTCTTGGCATCGCTCGCCCGTTGTTCTGCTAATCGGCTCATGTCCGCCACACAACCTCTTTTCGACCTCTTCTCGTCGGCCAGAACCCGGCCGGACCCGCTACCGGCCACAACCAGCACCAAGATCGTCCCCCAATGTTTTAGCGGATTGTCTCGCAAACGTCACGGCCTCGTTATCGCGGACCCGCTGGACCCGAGGTCGGAGGGCCACTGGCCAGCCTCCACGATGTCTGCGACGATGGTCGCCATGTCGAGACCGGTGACCGATGTCGGTGACGCAACGCTGTTCGCATCGTGCCCGACGGCCGAGCGAGACGTGCTCAAGACGCTGGCGATCCCGCTGCGGGTGCAGGCGGGCCAGGACATCGTCGGCCAGGGCGATTTCGGCGCCACGATCGGGGTGCTGCTCGAGGGCCGGGCCAGCATCTGGATCGACGACGAGCTGGTGGCCGAGCTGATCGCCGGTGACTGCTTCGGTGAGCTGGCGGTGCTCAGCCCGCCGGGGACGATGGGGCGTCGATCGGCCAGGGTCAGGGCCGACACCGAGGTCAGGGTCGACACCATCGCGGCGCGGGAGCTCAGCCACAACCTCGCAGAGATCCCCACCATCGCCGAGATGTTGCGCAAGCAGGCGAGCGGTTACGGTCGCACAGGCCAGGACGAGCGCTGACGGGCCCGAGTCGGTGCCGCCCATCACCAACCTCGCGGCGAGGATGGATCGGCAGTCCGACGATCCGGCGCTGATCGTCGCGGATCGGCCCATCAGCTACCGCCGCCTGAGTCAGCGAGTCGGTCGCTGGAGGGTCGGCCTGACCGGCGCCGGGGTCGGGCCGGGGGATCGCGTGGCGATCGTGGCTGCGGAGGACGCCTTCGTGGTTGCCCACCTCGCCGTGCTGGGGATCGGCGCGATCAGCGTGCCGCTCAACCCCCGGTCGCCACCGGCCGAGCTCGCCCGGGAGCTGGACGCGGTCGAGGCGATCGCCGCGATCGTGGACACCGACCGCCGGACGATGGTGGCGGCGGCCCCGACCGATCGCACGCTGCTCCTGTTGACCGACGTCGAGCTCGACGCCGCGGGGATCGACGCCGACGAGCCACGACCCATCGTCGAGGTCGAGCGGTCGACGCCGGCGGTCCTGCTGTTCACCAGCGGAACCGGTGGCCCTCCGAGACCGGCCATCCTGACCCACGGCAACCTGACCGCCAGCCTGGAGGCCGTCCTCTCGCTCCCGATCCCGCTGGTCGGCCACCGCCACGTGTTCCTGGCCGTGATCCCGCTGTTCCACGTCTTCGGGCTGAGCACCGTGCTGCACCTGGCGCTGGTGATCGGTGGGACGGTGGTCCTCGGCGACCTCGGGCGGCCCGCCGCAGCGGTCGATGCGATCGAGCGGCACCGGGTAACCGTCGTGGCCGGTCCGCCGACCCTGTGGCGGGCCCTGAGCCAGGTGCCCGATGTCGGTCCGGAGCACTTCTCGACGGTGGCCCTCGCCGTTTCGGGCGCAGCCAGGCTGCCGGCCGGGGTCGCGCTCGACGTGCGAGATCGACTGGGGATCGAGCTCAGCGACGGCTACGGACTGACCGAGTCGAGCGCCGTGGTGGCGTCGTCGATCGCCACCGATGCACCGCTTGGCAGCGTGGGGCGGCTGCTCCCCGGTGTCGAGGCCAGGATCGTCGACGAGGAGGACCGGGACTGCCTGATCGGCGATCCCGGCGAGCTGTTGGTCCGGGGTCCGATGGTCTTCCCCGGCTACTGGGGCTCGGACCACACCGACCAGCTGTCCGCCGACGGGTGGCTCCGGACCGGCGACATCGCCGTGGTCGACGAGCAGGGCCACCTCGCAATCGTCGATCGACGCAAGGACCTGATCATCGTCTCCGGCTTCAACGTCTTCCCGGCCGAGGTCGAGGCGGTGCTCACCGCTCATCCCGACGTCGCCGAGGCCGGCATCGTCGGCGAGCCGGTGGAGGCCACGGGGGAGGCCGTGGTGGCCTTCGTCGTCCCGGAGCCGGGGAGCTCGATCGACGAGGCCGAGCTGCGACGGCACTGCGAGGCGGAGCTGGCCCGCTACAAGGTGCCGGTCCGGTTCGTGCTCGTCACCGAGCTCCCGGTCGGGCCGTCCGGCAAGCTGCAACGAGGCCGGCTCTCCTAGCCCGGATCTTTCGTCGGGAAGCGTTTGCCCTGCTGAGCTGCCAGACCTCTCGGCGACCCGGCAACCGTGAAGGGCCAC
>JAHELU010000289.1 GCA_024644005.1 Acidimicrobiales bacterium
GCCCGACTTTCGCACGAAGCCCGGGGACCGTTGCCCTACGGCTCGGCTCCGACCACCGGCTCCTCAGGAGAGCTCTCGCCGGTGGCCCCATCCGCGGGCGCGTCCTCGGCGTCGTCGCCGGTGGCCTCATCCGCGGGCGCGTGCTCGGGCTGCTGGCCGCCCTCGTACAGGGAGTCACCAGCCAGCACGGTTCTCGTCAGGCGACGGAGCCGAAGCGAGTCGATCGGCTTGATCAGCCACCCGTCGGCTCTCGCCTCCCCCGCCAGGAACACGTCGGCCTGCCGGTCCAACAACAAGGCCACCGCCCGCTTCGGCAACCGACCCGCTCCCTCCTCCTGGCGAATGGCGATACACGTGGCGATCCCACCCATACTGCCGATCTGCAGGTCCAGGATGACGAGGTCCGGGTTCTTGGCCTCGATCACAGGCAGCACGTCGGTCCCCCGACGGACCCGAAGCACGTCACAGTCATCGCTGGCCAGGGTGGCGTCGACCTCGGCGAAGACGCTGTCGGAATCGGAGGCAAGAAGGACGATGGTCACCCCCCGAATGCTACAAACTTACGGCTAAGGCCAGACTCGGAAGCTCGCTCGACCAGAATCGGCGCTACCATCCGGACTGTCGGTTGCTGCCGACGGAAAGGGAGAAATCATCCCGATGCTCGAAATCCACGTTGAAGAGACCGACACCTACACGCTCTGCCGCCCATCCGGCGAGCTGGACGCCTACACGGTAGGCGCCTTCCGGGAGTCGTTGTCGAAGCTGGCGGGTCACAGCCACCTACTCATTGACCTGTCCGAGGTTCCATTCATGGACTCAGCCGGTCTCGGCGCCCTCATCGGCGGTATCCGCCGGGCCCGAGAAGCCGATGGTGCGGTCGCCGTGGCCTGCACCCGGCCAGCGCTCACCAGACTGCTCCACACCACTGGGTTCGATCGGATCGTGCCGGTCACCGAGTCGCTGGAGGAAGCGGAAGAAGCGCTCCTGGAAGGTCAACCGGCCGAATCCGAGAGCTGACCGCTGCGCGCTGCTCACAGCGCCTTGGCCATCTCGACGAGGCCGGTCAGGTCGTGAACCGGTGTCAACTGCTCTCCGAGCCTCACCAGAGGCACCCGCTCCTCGTGTTCCGGTGGCGGGCGCTCGGCGTCGACGAATTGGCGCAACCGGTCGATCAATGCCGCCTCCTGGCGAGCCAGTGACGCCAGCTCCCGCAGGTTCCTCGCAAGCGGTGGGGAGAGCTCTGCCTCGGCCAGCGCCTCGGCTGCACCTGGATCGAACGGCAGGACCCGGTTGACGATCACCCCGTCCACCGACCGGTGGCGCCGCTCCAGATTGCCGAGAATCCACTTCGCCTCCTCCAGCCGGTCTCGGCGGGCCGCTGCGACCAGCAGGTAGGCTGTGTCCGGGCCGGCCAGGAGGTCTTCGATCTCGGAGGCTCGGCGCCGGAAACCGGCATCCATGCCCTCGAAGTCGGCGAAGAACGTCACGACGTCGTCGACGAGGGAACTGCCGACGAGCCGGGCCAGGACCCGCATGACGACCCGCGTGCCGACGTTCAATGGCCGCAGGAGCTGATGGCGAGGCGCAAAGACGGACCGGTACAGGCGATGATCGACGAATCGGGTCAAGCGACCGGGGCTGTCAAGGAAGTCCATGGCGTGATGCGACGGTGGCGTATCGATGATGACCCGGTCGAACCGACCGTCGTGGTGCAACTGGTGCAAGCGCTCGGCCGCCATGTACTCGTTGGTGCCCGACAGCGAGGTGGTCAGGTTGACGAACAGCCGGTTGCTCAGGATCCGCTCGGCCTGGACGTCATCGTCGGCCTCTGATCGGACGACCATCTCGAACGTCTCCGCCGGATCGAGCATGGCTGCCCATACCTCGCCCGCCAGCCCGTCGATGATCGAACCCTCCACCCTGGTGGGCTCGTTGCCGAGCGAGCCCTTCTGACCGAGCGCATCCGCCAACCGCCTGGCTGGATCGATGGTCAGCACCACGACCCGTTCACCGGTGCTCGCCATCGCAAGGGCGAGCGCTGCCGAGGCCGTCGTCTTGCCGACCCCACCGGAACCGAGGCACAGCACCACCTTCTTGTTGGCAAGGGCCTTCGACAGCGCGCCGCTCGACTCGACGGCGTCGATCATGAAGGGGTGAGGCTCAGCTGGTCGGTGAGCGTCTCGGCCAGGGTCGCCAGTTCCGCCACGCCGAGCTCGGTGCGAAAGAGGTAGGGGAGTCGAACCTGTTGCAGGGGCAGCTCCACGGCCAGCCGGCCGATCTCCGATTCCTGATCCGCCATCCTGGCCATCCGGTACCGTGCGGCCTGCACCGCCAAGCTGGTGGAGTCCGAGGCCGTTTCGACGGCCTCTCCTAGCCCAGCAATCCGAGACCAGACGCCGTTGATTACCACGGGAGCCAGTTTGATGCCGACATCCTCTTCCAGTCCGTAAGCGGTTTCGATCGTCTCGGTCACCGGCGTCTCCTCGGGGAGCGTCACCAGGACCACCTGGCAGCGGCTCGCGTCACCGAACATCTCCAGGACCCGGTCTGCCTGGTCGCGTACGGGTCCTGACGACGTGGAGCGCGCAAGCCCGGCCGCAGCGGTGAGGAACGTCATGGCGTGGCCAGCCGCGGGCGCGTCGACCACGATGAGGTCGGCCGAGCCAGCCTGCTCGATCTGGCGGATCTTGCCGAGAGCCAACAGATCGCGGATGCCGGGCGCTGCTGTAGCCACCACCTCCATGGCCCCCGATCGGGTCAGCCGCCCGGTGAGGGGGCCCAGACCGGCCCGATCGAGGTAGTCGGCGAGCGCGTCATCCGGCCTGACTTGACGGGCCCGCAGCCGACCGGCCAACTCCAACCCGCCGGTCTCGAGCTCGACCTCGTCATATGCCAGCATCGAGCCCTCGAAGAACGAGCCGAGACGGCTGTAGCCCTCGAGCTCGATGAGAAGAACGTCACACCCTGCGCGGGCGGCCGCGATACCCATCGATGCCCCTACGGTGGTCTTTCCGACACCGCCCTTACCGGCCACGATGAGGACATTGGATGCGGCTAACAACTCAGCGGTCACTGCTACGCAGAATACTGGGAGCAGTCGTGGTCACGAGCACCGTGTTCTTGCTGGTACTCGTCGTGCTCGGTGCCCTAGCTGCGTCGGGGTCGTCTACTCAGCGGTCGGGCGACGCGCTCGGCCAGGCGGATCGTCACCCGGCCACCGGCGAGGCCGAGCTGGGCGCCTCCGTTGGCGGGGTTGGTCAGGCCCAGAGCGCCGACGCCGACGCCGACGCCGACGAGGGCGGGATCGGGGCCAGCGACGCCGGCGACCCAGCGAACGCTGAGACGACCGATTCCCGAG
>JAHELU010000005.1 GCA_024644005.1 Acidimicrobiales bacterium
CGACCGGGTCTCGTCGGCGAGCCTCGATCGACCGGTTCGACGGGGGGCGGCCACGGTGCCGACCGCGGCCAGCACGGTCAGCCCGAGCACGGTGAACAGCAGCGAGGCGATCAGCGACCACCGGGGAGCCGCCCCCAGCCCACCGGGATCCGACCACAGGTTGCGGAGCCGGCCACCCCACACGAACAGCGTCCACAGGCCGAGGGCAACGGGCAGGGCGAGCCGACCCGTGCGGTTGAATTCCGGGGAGAAGGCGGCCACGGCCCCAGGATAGCGAGCCCCTCTCAGCCGGCCCCGATCGGCCTGGCCGAGCGGTGGTGAATGGGTCTGGATCGTCGCCGCCAACTATCTTTTGCCCATGGCCGACATCACCCTCGAAGAGTTCCGCCGGGAGTGCCTCGACTTCCTGGAGGCCAACGCCAAGCTGAAGGCAGAAGTCACCGACTTCGTGTGGGGTGAGGGCCCGGACGACCCGTCGCTGTTCGAGACGGTCGACCGGGAGAAGGAGCGGGGTGAGCTGGCCGAGGCCCAGGAGTGGCGGGCCAAGCGGTTCGACGCCGGCCTGGGGTGGATCACCGGCGACCCCGAGCTCGGTGGGCGGGGCTTGACCCGACAGTTCGACCAGGCCTACGCCGAGCTGGAGAGTCGCTTCGACGTGCCGAACCAGAGCTTCTTCGGCATCGGCCTCGGCATGGTGGCGCCCACCATCGCCGACCACGCCCGCCCCGAGGTTGCGGCCGAGATCCTCCCGAAGATGTACCGGGGCGACATCGTGGGCTGCCAGCTGTTCTCCGAGCCGGGCGCCGGGTCCGACCTGGCCAGCTTGCAGATGCGGGCCGAACGGGACGGCGACGAGTGGGTCGTCACCGGCCAGAAGGTCTGGACCTCCGGCGCCCACTACGCCGACATCGGTGAGGTGATCTGCCGGACCGATCCCGATCTGCCGAAGCACAAGGGCCTGACCGGTTTCGTCGTCGACATGAAGGCCCCCGGGGTCGAGATCAGGCCGCTGCGGCAGATGACCGGGGGGGCCAACTTCAACGAGGTCTTCTTCAACGAGGCCCGGGTCCCGGACTCCCACCGGCTCGGCGACGTGAACGACGGCTGGCGGGTGGCGTTGACCACGCTCATGAACGAGCGGGCCTCGATCGGCGGCGGGACCAGCGCCAACGGTGGCTTCACCAGGCTTCGGGAGATGGTCCGCCACTTCGGCCTCGCCGACGATCCGCTGATCCGTCAGGACCTCGTGGACATCTACATCCGACACCAGGTGCTGCGCTACAACAACCAGCGGTCCGTGGCGGCCATGAAGCGGGGCGAGCTGCCCGGTCCCGAGATGTCGGGAGCCAAGCTGCTGCTGACCGAGAACATGCGGCGGACCTCGGCGTTCGTGTCACGGGTCCTCGGGCCGAAGCTCGCAGCCGACTCCGGCGAGTGGGGCACGTTCTCCTGGGCCGGCTACGTGCTCGGCATGCCTGGCATGGCGATCGCCGGCGGCTCGGACCAGGTGCTGCGGAACATCATGGGCGAACGGGTGCTAGGACTGCCGAAGGAACCCGGCATCGACACCACGAGCCCGTTCAAGGATCTGGCTGTCGGCACCCGACGGGCCGACTGAGGGCCGGGCCCCGACAGCCGAGGCGCCCGACCATGTCCGATCCCGTCGCCGCTGCTCCTCAGCCGAAGTGGGCCCCCAGGGAGGCCGCTGCGGCAGCCACCCCCGATTCCCCCATCGGGGCCCGCATGGCCACCAGGGCCGCCTCGATCGTGGCCAGCGTACCGAGCAGCATCGGCGGGTTGAGATACCCCATGTGACCGATCCGGAACGCCCGGCCGGCGAAGTCGCCGATCCCCAGGCCGAGGGTCAGTCCGGCGCTCTCGGCGCAGAGACGACGGATCTCCTCGGCGTCGATGTCGCCGGTGAGGATCGTGGTCACGGCAGTGGATCGGGCCGCCGGGTCGGCGATGTTGAAGCCGATACCCCCCTCGCTCGACCAGGCCTCGATCGCCGCCCAGACCGCCTCGGCCAGCAGTCGATGCCGTTCCCAGCGCGATTCCAGTCCCTCTTCGGCGATCATCGTCAGCGCCTCTTGGAGGCCGTAGAGGTGGGGCACGGGCGGTGTGCCGGAGTAGAGCTGATAGTGGGCGGTGGCATCGAGGCGGGAGGACCAGTCGAGGTAGCCGACCCTGATGTCGGACCGCTCGTGGGCGGCGATGGCCTTCGGGCCGGCCCACACGAACGACAGGCCGGGCGGGACCATCAGCCCCTTCTGGGACCCGGCGACCGTGACGTCGACCCCCCAGGCGTCCATCTCGTAGGGCTCGCAGCCGAGCGATGCGATGCAGTCGACCATGAACAGCGCAGGATGGCGGGTGTCGTCGAGCGCGCTCCGGATCGCCGCGATGTCGTTGCGGACCGAGGTGGCCGTATCGGTCTGGACGGCCAGTACCGCCCTGATCTCGTGACCGGGATCGTCGGCCAGCCGTTCCCGGACCGCATCCGGATCGACCGGGAGGTCATCAGCCCCCGGGAGGACCTCGACCTTGACACCGGACAGGGCCGCCATCTCGCCCCAGATCACGGCGAACGATCCGGACTCGAGCGCCAGCACCTTGTCGCCTCGGGCCAGCGTGTTGGAGATCGCCATCTGCCACGCCCCGTGGCCGTTGGCGATGACCACGAACGGTCGACCGACGGTGGTCCTGGCGACGTCCGGCAGCCGCTCGAAGATCTCGTCGGACACCGTCACCAGATCGCCGGAGTAGATATCGGGCATCGGCCTGTGCATCGCCGAGAGCACCCGCTCCGGGATGATCGACGGGCCGGGTATGGCCACCATGTCCCGACCGTGATTCAAGAGCCCGACCCGGTCCCCACCTGCCGGTGCCGGTCTCGGGTCGCAGTTCGACGTGGTCATGGAGTGAACTGTAGACCGGTCCTCGACCGGCCAACGCACCGGCGAGCGGCCCGCCACCCAGTCCCCCGGCCGGCGATCGTCGTCGACCATACTGGTCCGGTGTCGCGACAGAACGTGGTGGCCAAGGTGGCGGCCCTGCTGGCCAAGGCGGAGAGCACCGAGCACCGGCCGGAGCGCGAGGCCTTCCAGGCCAAGGCCCAGGCCCTCATCACCCGGTACCAGATCGAGGACGGCGAGCTCCACCGCAGCGGCGGACGGATGACGGAGCGCTCGGTCCCCATCGACCACTGGGGGAACGCCACGAGGGGTGTCGTGCACCTCTACGCCGGCGTGGCCGAGCTGAACCGCTGCTCGGTGGCCCATCGGACCGGACGGGGCTGGGCCAGGGTGGTGCTGTTCGGCGCCGATGTCGACGCCGAGCTGGTGTGCACCATGGTCGACCACCTGCTGCCCCAGCTCCGCCACGCCATCATCGACGACCGACCGAGGTCGAGGATGAGCTACGCCATCGGCTGGGCCCACGAGGTGGTGGACCGGCTCCGGGTCGCCAGGGAGGGGGCGGCGGCCGAGTCGGACGCACTGGTACCCACCAATGCGGCGGCGGAGGAGGCACTGCGGTCGACCCACCGGCTGCGACCGGAGCGTCGGAGGCCGGTCGACGCCGCGGCGTTCGGCTCGGGGATGCTGGCGGGCGAGCGAGCCGACCTCGGTCGACGAGGCCTCGACGGCGGCCGGCGCTGACGACCGACAGCTGACCGAGTGTGGAGCGCTGCGGTCGTGTTCAATGGCGGGCATGGCTTCCATAACCGCGGAACTGATCGGCGACTACCGGGTGAACATCACCAACGGTGTGCACACCTGGCGGGCCGACGAACCGGTGGACCTCGGCGGCGACAACACCGGCCCGAACCCCTACGATCTCCTGCTCGGTTCGCTGGCCGCCTGCACGTCGATCACCCTGGCGATGTACACCAGGCGCAAGGGCATCGCCATGACGTCGCTGTCGGTCGAGTACAGCTACGACCGGATCCATGCCGACGACTGCGAGAAGTGCGAGGAGGCCGACACCGGCATGATCGACCACGTCACCTCTCGGATCTTCATCGACGGCGACTTCGACGAGGCCACCCGCAAGCGGCTGATCGAGATCGCCCAGCGGTGCCCGGTCCACAAGACCCTCGAGAACGGCATCGTGTTCGACGAGACCGTCTACGCCGGCTGAGGTCCCCGTCGGCCGGTCGAGCCGGGGTCGAACAGCTGGATCTGGCCGCCGGGTGGGAGGCGACGGATCGCCGTCCACGGTAGCGAGTCCATGAACACCCACGATCGGCGGTGGATGGCCGTCGGCCCGTAGCCCTGGAGCGCGATCTTGTGGCGAGGGCAGGGGTAGCCCTTGTTGAGCTCGAAGTCGAAGCCCGGGTAGAGCTCCGCCTGCTCCCGCATGTGGCGATCCCTGACCACCTTGGCCACGATGGACGCGGCGGCGATCGACAGGCACCGGGCATCGCCCCTCACCAGTTTCCTCGTGACCGGGTGGCCGACGAAATCCCACTTGCCGTCGAGCACCACGGCGTCCGGCACGACGCCGAGGCCATCGATGGCCCGCTTGGCTGCCAATCGCTGGGCGGCCGACATGCCGAGCCGATCACATTCCTGATAGCTGGCGTGGCCGACGGACCAGGCCTCGCACCAGTCCGTGATTCGGTCGAAGAGCGCCTCCCGCTCTGCCTCGGTCAGCTGCTTGGAGTCCCGGAGCTTGTAGAGCCGGCGGTCCTTCGGGACGACGACGGCACCGATCGTGAGCGGCCCGGCCCACGAGCCTCGCCCGACCTCGTCCACACCGACGACGGTGTCGAGCCCTCGGCCCCAGAGGGCCCGCTCCTCGGCGAGGCCGGGGGGTTTGACCTTCAACGCCTTGCGCAGTTTTGGCACCGTGGCCGTCGCCATGACCCTCGAAGCTAGCACCGGGCACCGGCGGGCGGCGACGACCCGGCGGGAGTGAGCTCAGGTGAAGCTGTCGCCGGGCTCGGGGGCGGCCGGCAGATCGGTGGCGGTCCCGGCGAGGAGGGCCTCCCCGGTCGGCTCGCTGGTTAGCCACCGTGGATCGAGGCCGGGGCAGGTGAGGGTGGTCGGCCCGAATCGGTCGGCCATCGCTGCCGGACGGGCGTCGACCACGTCCCAGAGCAGTGCGGGACGGAAGCCGTGCCAGCGGAGGGCGAACGAGACCAGGACCCCGGCAACGGGAGCCCGGTGGACCTCCACCGAGCCGCCCCGCCAAGCCGCCGGGAACCGGGGCAGGAGCTCGATGGTGGCCCCCCTGCCCGGATCGGCGGGACGGAGCAGTTGGTCACGGGCCGCCAGCCAGAACCTGGCCGCCATCGCCGCACTGTCCACAGGCGGGCGATCGACCACTCCGGCACCCGTCGGGTCGCCGGGCTGGCCGGGATCGTTCCATCGCCTGGCCGGGGCGGCGGTCGCGGCCAGCGCAGTGACCGCCGCCAGGTCGGCGGTCGACCGGAACCGGTCGGGAGCGACGTCGGGCCGCAACCCCTCGGCCGCCTCCGGCTGGGCCGTGCGATCGGCCAGCACGGCGAGGGCCAGCCGGGCCAGCCCGCCGGCCCCACGATCGCCGGACCGCTCGACGAGATGGGTCAACTGGGTCAAGGGCTCGAGCAGTCGCTCGTCGAGGACGCCGTCCCCGAGGCACTGGGCGGCAAGCGCCAGCCCCCAGGCGACGCTGGCCGCCGCGGTCGGCCCCGAGGCGCTCGCCGGCAGATCGGTCGGGAACGAGCCGGCGAACCGCTCGACGCTCCGGCGGCACTCCGATCGATGGCCACCGGCGGCCAGGCCCTCCAGGATCATCCCGGCCCCTGGCCGCAGGCACTCGACGGCCGCCGGGAGGTCGCTCGCCGCCAGTACCAGCCGGGCCCTGGCCGCTCCGGCGAGGGCGCTCAACCCGTCGTCCGGGAACTCGTAGGCGGAGGCTCGATCGATCACGGCGGTCCAGCCCCGGGCCGCAGCCCCGGCATCCGGCAGGCTGTCGAGCGGGGGCGGCGCCACCGATGGCGCTCCGGGTGTCGGGGTGATCACGGCGAACCGCAGCGATGTCCGGTGCGGCAACGGGTAGAGACAGGCGGCGTTGCCGCCAGGGTCCCGGATGGGCCGGGTCCACACCAGCGGGCCACCCATCCGGATCGTCTCCAACAGGTCGCGGTCGGTGACGGCTCCGGCTTCGTTCGGCCGTCGGGGCAGCAGCAGCCGTAGCTCGCCGTCGACGATCACCGAGGCCGCGTTCGACAGCTCGAACGTCGGTGTGTGACCCCGACCGGTCGTGCGGTGTCCGGCCGCATCGCCGTCGACCGTGTAGGGCCGGATGGCGAGGGCCAGGGCCACCGGAACCGGCGAGTCGTTCCTGATCTCGATCACCGTGGCCGTGCCGGTGGAGAAGACCACCGGATGGACGGTGTGGACCACGTCCCCGGACGGGACCCGTAGCGACGTCTCGATGATCGGGCCGTGGCCGATCCGGCGCTGGCGGATCGAGGCCTCTCTTGCCGGGAGGTGCCAACGATCGTCGGCCCCTATCCACCAGTCGAGCGACCAGCCGGCCCCGTGGGGCGTGACGAGGCCGCCGCCGTCGACCCGGGCCGGGGCGATCCCGTCGACCCCGGCCACCAGCGTGGAGCCGGCATCGGTGGGGCGCTCGACCGAGCGCGGTCCGAGGATCAGCGAATCGAGCGTCGTCGACTGTCCTTCGGGCGGCTCCACGGCTCGAAGATAGCGAGGCCGCCGGTCCGTGCCCGCCATCGGAGCGGCCGGCGACCGTCGCCCCGGCGCTATCGGGCCGGCCCTGGCCGGTGGTACTGCTCGTGCCCCAGCCGGCCTCGGAGCAGGGATTCCTGGGCGAAGTTGGGGTCCTTGCCCTCCCAGCAGACCGCGTACACCTGGTCGGCGATCGGCATGAACACCTCGTACTGCCGGGACAGCTCGTGGACGACCTTGGCGGCCTTGACCCCTTCGGCCACCTGATCCATCTCCTCGAGGATCGTCTGCAGCGGCACCCCTTGGCCGAGACGCCGGCCGACGCTGGAGTTGCGGCTCTGGGGGCTGATGCAGGTGGCGAGCAGGTCGCCCATGCCGGTGAGACCGGCGAGGGTCAGCGGCTCGCCCCCCATCGCGGTCCCGAGCTCGATCAGCTCCGCCAGCCCCCGCGTTATCAGCGCGGAGCGGGCGTTGTCGCCCAGGTCGCGACCCTCGACCGTGCCGGCCGCGATGGCGTAGACGTTCTTCAGCGCCCCACCCAGCTCGCAACCGACGACGTCGTGGTGGCTGAAGACCCGGAACGTCGGGGTGCTGAACACATCCTGGAGCCGGGCTGCGATGTGCTGATCCGACAGGGCAACCACTGCGGCCGCCGGTTGATCGGCCATGACCTCCCTGGCCAGGTTGGGGCCGGTCAGGACCCCGACCGGTCGGCCGGGGAGCAGTTCCTCGGCGATCTGGGTCATCCGGAGCTTCGTCTCCGGCTCGAACCCCTTGGCCAGGCTGAGGACCGGGACCCAGGGCCGCAGGTTCGGGGCGACCGTCTCACAGGTCTGGCGGAACGCCCCGGTCGGGACGCCGAGCACCAGCAGGTCGGTTTCGCCGACCGCAGCGTCGAGGTGGTCGGTGGCCACGAGGTTCGGATGCAGCTCGAGGTCCGGCAGGTACCGGGGGTTGCGGTTGGCCTCGTTGACGGCGGCCACGGTCTCGCTGTCGCGGGCCCAGAGGGTGGTCGGGCCGTTGTGGGCCGCGAGATGGGCGACGGTCGTGCCCCACGACCCCCCACCAACCACCAGGACCCTCAGACCCGACCCGTCGCTCACCGATCCATAGTGGCACGGATCGGGCCGGTCACGCGATCCGATGGACCGGGCCCCGCTCGATGGCCACGGTGGCGACCGGTAGCATCGTCGGTGGCCATGACCTCGACCCGACCGATCCCTTCCCCGGCGGAGCGAATCCGGTGAGCCCCGAAACGACCGCGGTCATCGTCCCGGTGAAGTCGTTCGACCTGGCGAAGGAGCGGCTGGCGGCGACGCTCGGGCCGGAGGAGCGGTCCCGGCTGGCCCGCTCGATGGCGGCCGGGGTCGTGGCCGCCGCCACGCCGCTACCGGCGTTCGTCGTGTGCGGATCGCCTGAGGTCGCGGCATGGGCGGTCGAGGTGGGAGCCGGCGTCATCTGGTACGAGCCGCCCGGCCTCAACCGCTCGATCACCCACGCCGTCGGAGTGCTGGCTGGCGAAGGCTACCGGCGGGCCATCATCGCCCACGGCGACCTGCCGCTCGCCACGACGCTGGCCTGGGTCGCCGACTTCGACGGCGTCACGATCGTGCCGGACCGCCGGGGCGACGGGACGAACGTGATGGCCCTGCCGCTCGGCACCGACTTCCGGTTCCGCTACGGCCCGGGCTCGGCAGAAGCCCACCGGGTCGAGGCGGATCGGGTCGGGCTCGCCGTCCGGTCCGTCGTCGACGAGGCTCTGGGGTGGGACGTCGACACCCCGGGCGACCTCTCGGACCTACCGGTGGAAGCCCCGCTCCACGGCGACGGGAACGACCGATGACCGAGGCCCAGAATCCGCTCACGCCCATCACGGTCAGGCTGGACCGCTTCACGATCGACCTGCCGACGCCTGCCAGGGCGCTCGCCATCGGAGCCCATCCCGACGACATCGACTTCGGCTGCGGGGCGACGCTGGCCAAGTGGGCAGCCGAAGGCTGCGAGGTGAGCCTGCTGGTCTGCACCGACGGCTCGAAGGGCACCTGGGATCCCGGGGCGGACGACACCGACCTCATCGCCGCCCGCCAGGACGAGCAACGGGCCGCGGCCGCCGCGCTGGGGGCCTCCGGCGAGGTCGGCTTCCTCGGCTGGACCGACGGCGAGTTGCAGTCGGGCCTGGAGCAGCGGGCCCAGGTCGCCCTGTGGATTCGCCGAACGAGACCGGTGGTCGTGCTCGGCCACGACCCATGGAAGCGGCACCGGCTCCACCCGGATCATCGCCACGCCGGCTGGCTCACCACCGACGGCGTCGTGGCGGCACGAGACCCCAAGTTCTTCGCCGATCAGCCGGTCCCCCACCATCGACCGGACCGGCTGTTGCTGTTCGAGGCCGACGAGCCGGACCACGCAGAGAACGTCACCGGCTTCGGTGAGAGCAAGTACCGGGCCCTGCTGGCCCACCGCAGCCAGTTCGAGTCGACGATGGACGCCGGCAACGATCCCACCCTGACCCGGTTCCGGGAGCGGGTCGAAGGCAGGCTGGCGGCAGCCGGTCGTGCCGCCGGCGTCGACCACGCCGAGGTGTTCAAGCTGATCGACGACCTGTGACCGGACCGGAGCCGGTGGTGGGCGTCGACGGCTGCCGGGACGGCTGGGTGGCGGTCGAGTGGTCCGGTTGCCGGCTCTCGGCCGAGCTGGTGGCCACGCTCGATCGGTTGGTGGCCCGGCTGCGGGCCGGTGAGCTGGCGGCGCTGGCCATCGACATGCCGATCGGCCTCCTCGACGATCGTCCCCGTACCTGCGACATCGAGGCCAGGAAACTGCTCGGGCCCCGGCGGTCCTCGGTGTTCCCGGCCCCCGTCAGGGCCACGCTGCCGGCACGCGACTACGACGAGGCCTGCCGGCTGTCCCGGGAGGCGTCGGGAAGGGCGATGTCGAAGCAGGCGTTCAACCTGCTGGGGAAGATCCGCCAACTCGACCGGCTGGTCGAACCGGCTGATCAGCACCGGCTGGTCGAGGCCCACCCCGAGTGCGCCTTCCTGCGGCTGGCCGGCCGGCCGCCGGCAGAGGCGAAGCGGAGCGGCCCCGGCCGAGCGATGCGGCGCCGGCTGCTCGGCTCGACCGATCCCGCATTCGAGCGGCTGCTGGCAACGTCGGACCTGCCTCCACTCGACCTCGCCGACGCCGCAGTGCTGGCCATCACCGCCCGCCATGTGGCGGCCGGCAGCGAGCTCCGCCTGGGCTCGGACGTCGATCGAACCGGACTGCGGGCCGAGATCGTCTACTGACGGGCTCGACACGCGGCGCCCGAGGACGGCGGGAGCGGTGCGCAAAGAACTCGAATTCACACCTCCGCTGTTCCATACTGGGTCGATGCACGACGGCGGAGAACCGACGATCGACGTGGAGGATCTCCTGAGGCCGGACGAGCAGCGCCGGTTTCGTCGGCTCTGCCTCGCCACCGAGGCCGAGGAGCTGGCCCAGCTGTCCGAGGTCATCGATCTCCACCTCTCCCACATCATGCGCAACGCGGGGCCGGTGACCGACGTCGAGACGGCCGAGCTGATCGCCAGGTCGCTGACAGCGCTGGTCGGCAGCGGCATCGACTTCGACGGCGATGCTCGCGCCCAGATCAGGGGAGCCGTGGAGTACTTCCTGCTGACGGACGACGCATCCGGCGACCTGGACGACGTACTGGGCTTCGACGACGACGCTCGGGTCCTGAACACGGTGCTCAGCCGTATCGGACGGCCCGAGCTCGCCGTCGATCTCCCGGCCTGAGCGGTCCCCGGTCGGCTCTCGACACGGTCGCGATGATCGAGAGCGCCGGACTCGTCCTCCACCGCCCCGGCACCGATGGCCCGGAGATCCTGCTCGTCCACCCCGGCGGTCCGTTCTGGGCCAAGAAGGACCTCCACGCCTGGTCGATCCCGAAAGGCGAGTTCGACCCGGCGACCGAGGACGCCGAGCTGGCTGCGGTGCGGGAGTTCGAAGAGGAGCTCGGCCATCCGGCCCCGGCGGGACCGAGGATCGCGCTGGCGCCGTTCCGGGCCGGGCGCAAGGTCATCCGGGCCTGGCTCGTCCACGGCGACCTCGATCCGACCACGATCACCAGCAACCACTTCGAGATGGAGTGGCCCCCGAAGTCAGGCCGCCAGGCCTCGTTCCCCGAGGTCGATCGAGCGGCCTGGTTCACCCTGGATCAGGCCAGATCGAAGCTCCACAAGGGCCAGGTGCCGCTCTGCGACCTCGTGGCGTCAGCGCTGGCCTGAACCGGCCGGTCCGGCCTGAGCGCTGCGGAACGGTCCACCACTCGGAGTGGTGACCACACTACATTCCCTCCTGCGGAGTCGAACGGGCCGGATTCCCGGCCCGCCGGACGCCAGGTCGCCTGGCGCTGTGGAGGTATGGGTAACACGTGCTTGTCAGACCACCTATCTACGGGCTGGACATTGTCGTCGACACCGATTCGCTGCCCGACGAGCCAACCAGCGGCGACGTCTATGTCGTCGATCCGTACAACAGCACCATCGTCGCCGCCGGGCTGAGCACCATCGACGGCGACGAGTTCTACGACGGGGACGAGCGCCGCATCCTGTCGGTTCTCGACCAGCGGTTCGCCGTCCTCGACCCGGGCATCATCAGCACGTGGAACGGCTCGATCCTCGATCTGCCCTTGCTGCGGGCCAGGGCCCGGGCGCTGAAGATAGGTCTGGGACTGCGGATCCGACCGGATCATCGACGGGAACCACGATCGGCCAGGTCCGGCACCGGCCGCCCGACGGTCCAGGTGGGCCATCCGAGACCAGGTACCAACAGGGCGGTGCGCGGCGCCTGGCACCGGCAGCGACATCTCGATCTCAGGTGGGTCTACGGGGCGGCCGCATCGGCAGACGAGCTCCGGTCACCGGACCCCCGCAGGGGCGCACACCTGGCTCGCTCGCTGGCCGAGCGCCGGTGGACCAGGGCCCGCCGGCACCTCGACCGCATCCCGCCTCCGACAAGGATGACCAGCTTCACCTGGGCCTGCCTGTCACCGGAGTCGGAGACCGGTCCGACGATGACCATCCCCTCCTCGGCGAGGGCCCGCCACCCGTCCAACGGCCCGATCATGACGCACTGAGGACGATCGCCGGCAGAGCGTTTCGGTCGGGCCTGGCCCTGACTACGATTTTCCGACGATGGTTGTCGAGCTGGGCCCGTGCCAGGCGGAGGACGTGGTGCGATGGCTGAAGTTCGCCCGTCGAATCATCACCGAGCTCCGCTCGACCGCCGATTCCGAGCAGGTGCTCCCGCCAGACGTCGTCGAGCTGTGGTCGCAGACGCTCGACGACTGGAACGCCACGGCCATCGAGCTCGAGGCCTCCGGCGACCCCTTCCGGTGGTCGGTCGAGATGGAGCCCGAGGTGGCCGAGTACCTGCTCCACGGGCTCGATGTCGGCCTGCACTCGCCAACGGTCCTCGGTTGGATGACGCCCGCGGAGATCGAGGAGCAGCGGGCGTTCACGAGGCTGGTGGTCCGGGCATTCGTCGACGGCCTCGCCGCCGAGGGACGGAGCGGCCGGCACTACGTCGATCAGATCCTCACCTCGCTCGGCGACCTCCTGGAGGACTGAGCAGCCGGTCCGGTGCACCGGGGCGGGTCAGGTCCCGCTCCGCAGCGGTCGGCCGGCCATGACCGACCGGTCGATCACCGCATCGGCCATGGCGACATGCCCGCCGACGAGGACCCAGCGGATCCCGACCGATGGCGCAGCGGGCATCTCGACCGTGGCCCGATCGCCGATCGTCAACGGATCGAAGATGACGATGTCGGCGTCGGCTCCCCGCTGGAGCCGGCCCTTGCGGGCCATGGTCGGAATCATGCCCTCGACCCGCCTGGCCGGGAGGATGGTGATCTTGGCGAGCCCGGTCATGAGGTCGAGCACGCCGAACTCCCGAACGTAGCGCCCGATCGTCCTGGCGAACGTCCCGGCCCCCCGGGGGTGGTTGTTCAGGTCAGGGCCGGGGATCGAGTCGCTGGCCACCATGACCCACGACCGGGTCAGCGCCAGCCGGATGTCCTCTTCGGGTATCGAGCCGAGGGCCGCCACCAGCTTGTTGTCCCGCACCGCGGCGTCGAACGTCTCCGGCGAGAGGCGGGTGGCGGTACCGGCAACCTGCAGATCCGATTCCGACAGCCGGTACCGCTTCCGCCACCCGATGGAGAAGCGCGAGCTGCCGAGGAACGTCCCCCAGAAGTCGTAGGGGTACAGGCAGGCGCTGACGTCGGCACCACCGTCCCTGGCCCCCTCGATCATGGCCAGGGCCCGATCCATCACGAACGTGCCGCCGGTGCTCGACAGGTGCTCGATGTGCACCGGGATCCCGGTACGGCTGGCGATGGCCAGCACCTCCTCGATCGCCTCGAGGCTGGTACCAGGCGGATCGGGGTCGCTGTGGCGAACGTGGAAGAAGCAGACGTGGCCGTACTCGGCGGCCACCGCCGCCAACCGCTCCATCTCGGCCGTCGTGGTACCGGGTGAGTACTCGGGAGAGAACGAGATCCCGGCGAAGCCCTGGTCGAGGCTCGACCTGGTCAAGCTCTCCAGCTCGGCCAGCTGCGGTTCGGTGAGCTGGTCCTCGACCCCGGCGCCGATGTCGAAGCCCCGCATGAAGTGGTGGTGGAACGCCCCCCCGTAGTGGACCGGTGTCCGGTCCTCGTATCGCCGGAAGAAGGCATCCGCGTAGTTGTTCACGCCATGCATGGCCAGGTTGGTGGTCACCCCGTCGGCCAGCTTCAGCCAGGCCCCGAACGAGTTCGGCTCGTACGACAGCAGATCCACGAAGCCCGGGGCGACGACCAGGCCGGTCGCGTCGATCGCCTGCCTGCCGGTCATGGTGGCCGGCGAGATCGCCGTGATCGTCCCACCGTCGGCGCCGAGGTTGACGATGCCGTCGAACCCGGAGTCGGGGTCGAGGAGTCGACCCCCGGTGACGACCACGTCGAACACGTGATCGGCCCCCGGTGGGGGCGGTGCACCGGCCAGCGCCGGCGGGGAGCTCGGACCGGTTGGCGCAGTTGCCGGCGACGCGAGCGGGGACGGCATCGATGGAGCTGCGGTCGGGGCGGACGGGTACCCGTCGGTGGCCATCCGGCCACGGCGGGGAGCGACGTCGATGCGGCGGAGCGCAGCCAGGTTCACCGCTCCGCCCCCGAGGGCCAGGAGCAGCCTGCGCCTGTCCTGCGACAACGGCTGATCGGGGTGGGTACCCATGCCGGGTTCGACCGTAGCCGTCTGCCGGCGGTGACTCGGTGACCCTCGAACCCGCGGCCGGCCGATCCACCGCCCCCCTGTCCGTCGCCGGTTTTGGCGGCGGCGTCGATGGTCCAACGGCCGGACAGGAGTACTGTTTGGAAGTGGCTGAAGACCTTCCTGCCCTCTACCGCCTCGGCATCGTCGGGGCCGGACAGATCGCCCGCATGACCCACCAGTCGGCGGTCAAGCTGGGCATCACCCCCCGGCTGTTCGCCGAGCGGATCGACGACTCGGCGGCCCAAGCCGCTCCGGAGGCGGTGTTCATCCATCCGGATGCGCTGGCCAGCTTCGCCGCCGACTGCGAGGTGGTCACCGTCGAGCACGAGCGGATCGACATCGGCCTCCTCCAGGCACTCGAGGAGAACGGCACGCTGCTCCGGCCCGGCACCAAGACCATCCGGGTGGCGTTCGACAAGATGCACCAGCGCCGGGTGTTGCGGAACCGTGGCTATCAGGTCCCGGCATTCGCCGAGGTCAGGGGACCCGACGACGTGTTCGACTTCGCCAGCGCCCATGGGTTCCCGGTCGTGTTGAAGACGGTCCGGGCCGCGCAGCCGGGCGAGCTCGGCGTCTGGGTGGTCGAGGATCGCACGGAGGCGATGCGGGTCCTGGCGGAGCGGTCCCACCTCGATCTCATGGCCGAGGAGTACCAGTCGATCGTCAAGGAGATCGTGGTACTGGTGGTCCGTCGACCGGGTGGCCACGCTCGCTGCTATCCCATCGCCGAGATCACCAACCGGGACGGGGAAGCCAGGGAGATCCGGGCCCCGGCCGCCATCGGCCATCGACTGGCCACCGAGGCACGTCAGCTCGCGCTCGACCTCGCCAACCAGTTCGAGGCGGTCGGCGTGCTGGCGGTCGAGCTGTTCCTGACCACCGAAGGCCTCGTCGTCAACGAACTGGCGGCGAGACCCCACAACGCAGGCCACCTGACGATCGAGAGCTGCCCGACATCGCAGTTCGAGAACCACGTCAGGGCGGTGCTCGATCTGCCGCTCGGCCCCACCTGGCCGAGCGCTCCCGCCGCCGTGACCATCAATGTGATCGGGACGATCGACGGGTACGACCCGGCCCAGCACCTCCCGGAGGCACTGGCCGTCGAGGGGGCCCAGATCCACCTCTACGGCAAGCTGCCGAAACCGGGCCGCAAGCTCGGCCACGTGACCGCCGTGGCCGACGACATGGACCAGGCGAGGGAGCTGGCCCGTCGGGCCGAGGCTGCGCTCCACGGTCGGCGGCCCCTGTAGGACGCCACGGCGAGCCGCCGGTCACGGCCCGAACAGGGCCAACGACACCGCATCGATGGTGCCGGCATCGACGTCGTAGAAGAGATCGACCGCGTACCAGGCGATGCAGGAGTCGATGGTTCCCTCCGCCGGCTGAATGGAGATCCGGAGCCGATCCTCGTAGCCCTGGGGAGGATCGAGCGGATCGCCGACGCAGTGTGGATGGGGACCGAGCGTCACCTCCGTCTCCGGTCCCCTGGCGATCGTCGTCAACGGGTTGAACGGCCCCGAGAAGTCGGCGTAGTGGTCACGATCGATGGTCCATGCCGCCGGGTCCCGCAATTCGTCCTTCGGCACCAGGCGGTCGACGGCGTCGTGCAGGACGATGGCCACCTCGGCCGCCAGCGGGATCTCCTCGATCGCCATGGCCTCGCCGCCGGCGAAGCTCACGATGGCGTCCCGGAGGTAGCCGGCCTCGTCGACCGTCAGCGAGCCGACCGGTCCGCCGCCCGAGTCGCCCGTGGTGGGGCTCCCGGCCCGGTTCTCGACCAACGCCAGCAGCTCGTCGGTGGTCGGGTCCTGCGGGTCGCCGGGCCCGGCCGCCGACTCGACCACCGCCACCGCCGGATCGCCCGGCTCGCAGGCCACGTACAGCCCCTCGACCCCCGGGTCCCAGGACCCGGCGCCGTCGATCGCAGGGGTGAGGAAGGCCACGAACCGGACCGCTCCGACGGACACCGGTCGACCGATCGGATCGACCTCGTCACCGCTCGGCCACCAGCTCGCCAGCTCGATGCGCTCGATCTCGTCGGTGGCGCCACCATCGACGGTCGCGACGTCGGCAACGGTCAGTTCCGTGACGGCCCTCGACTGATCGCCGTCGATGACCCGCCGCTGGATGCTCGTGATCGTCCCGGTTGCGATCACCGCCGCCCCGTCGGCGGCGGCCCGGTAGGAACCGGCCGGCTGGTAGTCGTAGGTCGGCAGACCGGAGCGGAGCAGCGCCACGGTCTCGTCGATGGCGCACGCAGGGTCCGGACCCGACCGCCCATCCAGCTCCGTGCCGGCGGCCGGCGCATCGCTCGGCGCCGTCCCGTCATCGCTGGCCACCCGCCAGCCGACCACGACGGCGACCGCCACCACGGCCAGGACCGCGATCGCCCAGCCAGCCCTGGCCGTCGACCGGCCACCGGTCGCGGGGCGGACATCGGAGGACTCTTCCCTCATGCAGGAACCGACGCCGGAGCGAGGCGATCGGTTTACCGGGCCGTCGGGATTCCGAGAGACCGGCTCGAGGGCCCGATGACGGCTGGCGCGTCGACCCGACCGCCGATTCCGGGACCGTGTGGCCGATGACGCGGAGGGTTTACAGTCGTAGGGATGCGCAGCAACCTCACCGTTGTCGACCACCCGCTCGTGGCCCACAAGATCACCATGCTCCGAAACGAGGAGACCGATTCGTCAGCGTTCCGGTCGCTGTGCCAGGAGGTCACGCTGCTCACCGCCTACGAGGCCCTGCGCCATCTCCCCACCGAGCCGGTGTCGGTCAAGACCCCGATCACGACCACCCAGTCGCCGATGCTGCAGGGGCCGGCGCCGGCCATCGTCGGCATCCTCCGGGCGGGGCTGGTCATGGTCGAGGCCATCCTGACCCTGATCCCCCATGGCAGGGTCGGCCACCTCGGCCTGTACCGGGACCCGCAGACCCACGAACCGGTCGAGTACTACAAGAAGCTGCCGGACAACATCGATCAGCGGGAGGTGCTGCTGGTCGACCCGATGCTGGCCACCGGCGGTAGCGCGGTCCACGCCCTCGACCTGTTGAGCGCGGCGGGGGCGACCAAGGTGGACCTGCTGGCGATCATCGGCTGCCCGGAAGGGGTGGCGGCGGTCCACGACCGCTACCCGGACACCGCCATCACCCTGGCCGCGCTCGACGAGCGGCTGAACGAGCACGCCTACATCGTTCCCGGGCTCGGCGACGCCGGGGACCGGATCTACGGCACCAAGTAGCAGAGAGAGGTTCGCGACATGGCTCCCGACATCCGACCGGCCGACGAGCCGGCCATCGACTGGCAGCAACTGCGCGATGCCGCCAACCTGGCCGCAGAGCATGCGTACGCCCCGTACTCGCAGTTCCGGGTCGGCGCGGCGGGACTGACGGACGACGGTCGGGTGGTGAGCGGCTGCAACGTCGAGAACGTGTCCTACGGGCTGACCCTGTGCGCCGAGTGCGGGCTCGTCTCCGACCTCCACCGCACCGGGGGCGGGCGCCTCGTGGCGGTCGTCTGCCTCTCCGGGTCCGGCAAGCACTGCACCCCGTGCGGTCGTTGCCGCCAGCTCCTGTTCGAGCACGGCGGGCCCGACTGCCTCATCGAAGTGGACGATGAGCTGCGGACCGTGGCCGACCTGCTGCCGGACGGCTTCGGCCCCGACCGGCTGGCCGAGGGCTGAGGGCAGAGCGGTGGGCAACGCACATGCGAAGAGCTGGGACGCCCAGTCGCTGATCATCGAGAAGCGGGACGGCGAGGCGTTGCCGGACGAGGCCATCGACTGGTTCGTCGCCGGCTACACCGATGGGTCCATTCCCGACTATCAGGCAGCGGCCATGCTCATGGCCATCTTCCATCACGGGCTGGACGGCCGGGAGCTGACCCGCTGGACCACGGCGATGATCGACAGCGGCCGCCGTTTCGACCTGTCGGGCTTCGATCGGCCACTGGTCGACAAGCACTCGACGGGTGGCGTCGGCGACAAGGTCTCGCTGATCCTCTGCCCACTGGTTGCTGCCTGCGGCGCCATCGTGCCCCAGGTGTCCGGGCGCGGGCTCGGTCACACCGGCGGCACGCTCGACAAGCTGGAGGCGATCCCCGGCTGGCAGGCCCAGATGGGGCCGGACCGGTTCCGCCAGATCCTGGACGAGGTCGGAGCGGTCATCGCCGCTGCGTCCGACGAGCTGGCCCCGGCCGATCGCAAGCTCTACGCCCTGCGTGACGTGACGGGGACGGTGGCATCCATCCCGCTGATCGCCTCGTCGATCATGTCGAAGAAGATCGCCTCCGGGACCGAGGCCCTCGTGCTCGACGTCAAGGTCGGCAACGGCGCGTTCATGCGTGACCTCGACGACGCCCGGGTCCTGGCCGAGACGATGGTGGACATCGGCAACAGCTCTGGTGTGCGGACGGTGGCGCTGCTCACCGCCATGGACCACCCACTCGGTCGGGCGGTCGGCAACACCCTGGAGGTCGACGAAGCGATCGAGGTGCTGGCCGGCGGCGGCCCGGCCGACCTGATCGAGGTGGTCGTGACCCTGGCCCGGGAGATGCTGTCACTGGTCGGCATCGACGTCGACCCGGCCGAGACGCTGGCGTCCGGTGGGGCCGCACCGGTGTGGCAGCGCATGATCGAAGCCCAGGGCGGTGACCTGTCGGCACCCCGACCCCGGGCCGATCACCAGCTCGACGTCACGGCCACCGAGGGAGGCTGGGTGAGCGGTCTCGACGCCCTGGCCGTCGGGGTCGCCTCGATGCGGCTCGGTGCCGGCCGGGCCCGCAAGGAGGACGACGTCGATTTCGGGGCCGGCATCGAGTGCCTGGTGAAGCCGGGGGAGCCGGTGACCGTCGACCAACCGATCCTGCGGCTCCACAGCAACCGACCGGAGACGTTCCCGGTGGCCGCCGAATTGCTCGAGGCGGCCGTCACCTACAGCCACTCGGAACCGGAGCGCCGGCCGCTGATCATCGACCGCATAGCCTGACTGCGGCCGAGCCCGACCGCTAATCGGAGCCGTTGAGCCTGGTCAGCAGGTCGGGCAGCTGCGAGAACTCGTCGAGCTGATGCCAGGTGGCCTCGAGGTGGTCGCAGTCCACCTGCTCGTGGCCCCAGAGGATGCCATAGGGGATGTGGACGCCCTGTGCACCGATGTCGACCACCGGCAGCACGTCCGACCGCAACGAGTTGCCCACCATGACGAACTCGGACGGGGCGGTCCGGGACCGCTCCAGGACTCGTCGGTACTGATCCGGCGATTTCTCGCTCAGTATCTCGATCTGCTCGAAGCGGTCGGCCAGACCGGACTCGGCGATCTTCGACTCCTGGTGGAACAGATCGCCCTTGGTGATCAACAGCAGCCGGTACTGGTCGCCGAGGGTGTCGATCGTCTCGGCTACCCCGGGCAGCAGTTCCACCGGATGGCTGAGCATCTCCTTGCCCCAGTCGATGATGTGCTGCAGCGCGTCCATCGGGACGGCGCCGTCGCTCGCCTCGATCGCGGTCTCGATCATCGACAGCGTGAACCCCTTTACCCCGTAGCCGAAGATGCGGAGGTTGGCCCGTTCCCGCTCCAGCAGGCGGCGCGCCGCTTCTTCGCCGGGTAGCCACGGGCTGAGCAGCTCACCGAAGCGCTGCTCCGTCACGGCGAAGTGGCTCTCCGAGTGCCACAGCGTGTCGTCGGCGTCAAGGCCGAGGGTGGAAACGGTCATCTCTGATCAGCGTAGTCTCCGACGTGCCGGGTCTCGATGGCGCGTCACGGTGGCGGGCGGTCGGTGGTGGCGGGCGGAAATGCCCCCGGCTCCCTGCTCTTCATCGGTCTTGCCGTACTATTAGTTATGACTTCTGGAGCCACCACCGGCCGGACCATCGATCCGCGCTATGCCGATCAGATTCGTTCCGCCCCCAAGGTGCTGCTGCACGACCACCTCGACGGCAGCATGCGCCCGTCGACCGTCGTCGAGCTGGCCAGGGAGCAGGGCTACCGGTCGCTGCCCACCGAGGATGTCGACGAGCTGGCCAAGTGGTTCACGAGAGGCGCAGATCGGCGGAACCTGGAGCTGTACCTGGAGACGTTCGCTCACACGGTCGGCGTCACCCAGACGCGGGACGGGCTCACGCGAGCCGCCGCCGAGTCGGCCGAGGACATGGCGGCCGACGGCATCGTCTATGCCGAGGTCCGCTTCGCCCCCGAGTTGCACACCTCGGCCGGCATGACCCTCGACGAGGTGGTTGAGGCGGTGCTCGAAGGGTTCCGCATCGGGTCGGCGGGCAAGCCGATCGCCATCGGCACGTTGTGCACCGCCATGCGGACCGCAGCCCACTCCTATGAGATCGCCGAGCTCGCCATCCGCCACCGCGACGAGGGCGTGGTCGGATTCGACATCGCAGGAGCCGAGGCCGGCTACCCGCCGAGCCGTCATCTCGACGCCTTCCAGCTGTGCATGCGGGAGAGCTTCCACATCACGATCCACGCCGGCGAGGCGTTCGGGTTGCCGTCCATCGCCGAGGCTCTCAACTACTGCGGGGCGGAGCGGCTCGGCCACGGGGTCCGCATCGTCGACGACATCTCCGTCGACGAGGACGGCTCGGCCGGGCTCGGCCGCCTGGCCGCCTACGTCAGGGACCGGCGGGTGCCGCTGGAGATGTGCCCCACCTCGAACGTGAACACGGGTGCGGCGCCGTCGATCGCCCAGCACCCCATCGGGCTGTTGACCAGGCTCCGGTTCAGGGTGACGGTCAACACCGACAACCGGCTGATGAGCGACGTCACCCTCTCCGACGAGTTCATCAACCTCGCCGAGGCCTTCGGCTACGGCCTCGGCGACATCGAGTGGCTGACGCTCAATGCGATGAAGAGCGCGTTCTGGCCCTTCGAGCAGCGGCTGAAGATCATCAACGAGCAGATCAAGCCCGGCTACGCCGCCCTCCGGGACGCCAATCTGTAGCGCTCTCGGCTGGTGGCCGGACAGCGACCCTCACTAGCCTCGAACTGGAAGGCGCACGAGGGGGTCTCGCTTCGCCAGCCAGCGAGGCCCGGCTCGAGCTCCTCCCACTCCAAGGAGGCAACCGATGAGCCACGACATCGTCATCGGCAACCCTACGGGTTGCTCGGAGTTTCGCACGGAGGCGAAACGTCCCCCGCTGCAGATCCTCCCAACCCAAGGAGCCAACCGATGAGCCACGACATCGTCATCAAGGACGGCCTGGTCTTCGACGGAACCGGAGCTCCCCGGGTCCGGAGTGACGTCGGGATCGCAGCCGGAGCGATCACCGCACTGGGCCGGATCGAGGCAGACGACGCCGCCGAGGTGATCGACGGGACCGGGTTGCACGTCGCCCCCGGATTCGTCGATCTCCACACCCACTACGACGCCCAGGTGTTCTGGGACCCGTACTGCACGCTGTCCGGCTGGCACGGCATCACCTCGGTGGCCATCGGCAACTGCGGCTTCGGCTTCGCCCCGGTCGCGCCGGACGCCCGGGAGTACGCCATGCGCTCGATGACGAGGGTGGAGGCCATCCCCTACGACTCGATGCGGCTCGGCATGCCGTGGGACTGGGTCACCTTCCCGGAGTACCTCGACAGCCTGGATCGGACCCCGAAGGCGCTCAACGTCCTGCCCTATGTGCCCGCAGGACCGATGCTCGTCCAGGTGCTCGGCCTGGCCGACGCGAAGGCGGGACGGCTGCCGACCGACGACGAGCACGCCCTCCTGGCCAAGATGCTGCACGAGTCGATGGACGCCGGCGGCTGCGGCTGGTCGGCCCAGCGGCTCCCGCCGACCGGGCCCGCCGCGGTGCAGAGGGACTGGGACGGCACCCCGATGCCGACCGACATGATGAACGACGAGACCTGTCTCGTGCTCGCCAGGGTGCTGGCGGAGCGCAACCAGGGCGTGCAGCAGGTCACGCTCACCACGGGCGACGTCCGTCACGACCTGGCCCACCTGGAGGAGATCGCATCGGTGTCGGGACGGCCCCTGCTCCACAACGTCGTCCAGGCGTTCGAGGCCCAGCCCCACGTCCACCGCAGGGCCATCGAGTGGCTGGAGCGGTGTCGCGAGCGAGGCATACCCGTCTACGGCCAGGGGGTGACCACCGATGCCGGGTTCACCTTCACGTTCGAGGACTGGAACCTCTACGACGACGCCGAGGCCTGGATGGAGGCCACCACCGGCACGGTCGAGGAGCGCCTCCACAAGCTCGGCGACCCGCACCGTCGGCAGGCCCTCAAGGACAACCGCCCCTACGTTGCGACCGCCCCGCTCGAGGACGTGACGGTCCTGTCACCCCGGACCCCCGAGACCGAGCGGTACCGGGAGATGTCGGTCCGCCAGGTGGCCGAGGCCACCGGCAAGGACCCCGTGGACGCCATGCTCGACATCGCGGTGGCCGATGGGCTGAAGACGCTGTTCTTCGCTGCCCCTCCCCAGGGCAAGTCCGACCTCTTGAAGGAGATCGTGCAGTACCCCCACATGCTGTTCGGCGTCTCGGACGGTGGGGCCCACACCAAGTTCCTGACGGCCGGCCGCTACCCCACCGAGACCCTGTCCCAGCAGGTCCGGGACAACCAGTGGCTCACCTACGAGGAAGCCCACCGGCGACTCTCGGGGCTCCCGGCCCAGCTGGCCGGCTTCCAGGACCGTGGCGTCCTGCGCATCGGCGGACCGGCCGATGTGGTGGTGTACGACCCCGACAACCTGTCGGTCGGTCCGAACGAGGTCGTCGAGGACCTGCCGGGCGGCGAGTGGCGGCGGATCCAGAAGGCCAGCGGCTACCACGCGGTGATCGTCAACGGCCGGCGGACCATCGCAGACGACGAGCAGACCGAGACGTTCAGCGGTCGCTTGCTCCGCCACGGCCGGTAGCGCCTCCGGGGCACCGACGGAGCGGCCTCAGTTCATCGAGGGATCGAGCGGGAAGTGGGCGTACCAGGCCAGCTCGCCGCCTTGGCGACGCAGCACGCGGGCCCAGAGCCCTTCCGGGTCGTCGGTGAAGAGGTCGTCGATGGTGGCGTCGACCACCCACCAGTCGTCGTTGGCGATCTCGCCTTCGAGCTGACCGGCCTCCCAACCGGCATAGCCGGCGAACACGCGGATGGCGGAGACGCCGCTGGCCTCGACCAGTGCGGGCTGGTCGTCCAGATCGACGGCGTGAGCCCCGAGCACCAGCTCGCCCTGGGTCTTGGCGGGGCGGCCGAGGGCGATGAGGGCATCGCGATCCACCGGCCCACCGGCGAACACGACGCCCGGCTCCGCGCCCATGTCCTCCCAGTCCGGGAAGGCGTCCGCCAGCTCCAGTCGGGAGGGCCGGTTGATGACCACGCCGAGCGCCCCCTCCGATCCGTGCTCGAGCAGCAGCATCAGTGTTGCGTTGAATCGCGGGTCCGCCAGGTCGGGCCGCGCCACCAGAATCCGCCCAGCCAGCGACATACCAATGAAGGGTACTTTCGCTTCTTCCATCAGATGCCTCCCGGGTGGAATCGACCGGAAACCGCGTGATCACGCACAGCATGACCAGTCGGCTAGGAAGCCTCGGTCCTTAACGTCGTGTCCACCCAGACGCCAACACCCTCACGCCGTCTCGTCACCGAGACAGTACTGCACCCGTTCCCCTCACGAGACGGGCCTGCCAGCGACCTCATTGTTGAGGCCGCCGACCTCTACAGCTTGCTCTCTGTCGCGTTGCTCCGTTTCTGCGCTCCGAGTCACCTCTGGAGCGGGTCGCCGCCGGCCTCATTCACCGTAGCGGCTAACGTGGCGTCACCCACGGATACCCAGATGCTTCCAGCACCGACGATTACCCGTAGGATTGGGTGATGGCAGCACTTCCGAAGGCAAATGAAGCCTGTTGGTGTGGCAGTGGCAAGAAGTTCAAGCGGTGCCACAAAGGCGCGGTGTCGCCCATACGGCAAGGCAGGATCTCCCCGTTGCGGACGGTGCCCGACACCATCGCCAAGCCGACCTGGGCCGACGGCGGCACGGTCGAGCGGTGGGACGAGCCACGGGTCAAGTCGTCGGACGTGATCGAGCGCATGCGCCGGACCGGCAAGGAGGCGGCCGACACCCTCGCCTACCTGGGAACGCTGTGCAGGCCCGGCGTGACCACCGATGAGATCGATGCCGCCTGCCACGAGATGGCCATCGAGCGCCTCAGCTACCCCAGCCCGCTCGAGTACCCCGGGATGGTGGAACCGTTCCCGAAATCGCTGTGCACGTCGGTGAACGAAGTGATCTGCCACGGCATCCCCGACGATCGGCCGCTGGCCGACGGCGACATCATCAACCTCGACGTCACCCTGTTCAAGGAGGGCGTGCACGGAGACACCAACGCCACGTTCTTCGTCGGCGACGTCGACGAGCTGTCCCAGCGGCTGGTCAGGGTCACGAGGGAGTGCCTGGAGCGGGGCATCGAGGCGGCGAAGCCCGGGCGGCAGATCAACGAGATCGGCCGGGCCATCCAGACCCACGCGGAGGACAACGGCTTCGGCGTCGTCAGGGACTTCGTCGGTCACGGCATCGGGGAGCAGTTCCACACCGACCTGCAGATCTGCCACTACTACCACCCGCGGCAGACCGACGTCATCGAGCCCGGTATGACCTTCACGATCGAGCCGATGATCACGGTCGGGTCGTGGAAGGCCCGACTCTGGGACGACGGCTGGACTGCGGTCACCACCGACGGTGGTCGGACCGCCCAGTTCGAGCACACCCTCCTGATCGGCGACGACGGCGCCGAGATCCTGACCACGCCATCGGACACCAGCACTCACCCCTACTGGGCCCTGGCCGGTACGCCGGCCTGACAGGGCAGGCCCTGGGAGCCTGCTCCTGGTGGTGTCCTAACCGATCCCGATGAGCTCCCACAGGCCGAGCATCCGGGACGCCAGCACCAGTACCACCACGATCAGTACCGGCCGGATGACCTTCTCGCCGCCATCGACCGCGATGTTGGCCCCCACGTAGCCACCGACCCCCATGCCGGCGCTGAGCACGAGCGCCGGCAACCACCGGACCTGGTCGTTCACGACGAAGACCGGCACGGCCAGGGCGGTGATCGCCAGGATCACGACCGTCTTCATCGCATTGGCGGTGACGAGATCGAAGCCGGCCCTCGCCAGGACCAAGAGGATGATCAAGCCCACGCCGGCCTGGACCGACCCACCGTAGAAGCCGACCGCCAGGAACACGAGCGAGCTGACCCACAGCGGCCACGGTTGCCGTGCCTGCTCGATCTTGGGGGTGCGGACCGACAGCACCAGCAGCGGCAGCATCAGCAGCCCGAACAGGCGCTCGAACAGCTCGTCCGGGATCTGGGCGGCGACCAGGGACCCGACGAAGCCGCCGACGAGGGCCGGTAGCAGCACTTCCACGGTCCGGCGCCGGTCGCCGACGTCGCGCCGGGCGTAGCCGTAGGCGCCGGTCGCGTTCTGGGTCAAGACGGCGATCCGGTTGGTACCGTTGGCCACCGTACCGCCGACCCCGGCCAGGGCCAGCAACGGCACCGACAGCAACGAGCCACCGCCGGCCATCGAATTGATCACACCTGCGGAGAAACCGCCGATGAGCAGTACGAGCGTTTCGACACCACCCATCTCATCGGTCATCCCGCCAGACCGTACCGGGGCGGCCGGCGAGCGGCGAAACTCGATGCGATACTGGCACGCAGCCCGTCCGTACCCCTGGGAGAGCTGATATGCGCCGAGGCCTCGCCTCACTGATCATTGGAATGTCCCTCCTGGTGGCCACCATGAGCTGGGCCGGGTTCACGCTCTCGCGGACCGTGCTCGACCCGGGGCGCTCGGAGCGGCTGGCCGACCAGCTCCTCGAGAATCCCGATGTCAGGGCTGCGCTGACCAGCCGGCTGGCCGATGCGCTGGAGGCCCAGATCCCGGCCGACGTCCCCGTGCCCCGCCAGGCGGTGGAGGCCGGGGCCGCGACCGCACTCGATGATCCCCGGGTCGAGGCGTTGATCCGGGACGGGTTCGTCCGGGTCCACCAGAACGCCCTCGCCGGCAACGACGAGCCCGTGACGCTCGACCCCGGAGCGCTCGGAGCGGCCGGCCGGGACGCCCTCGTGGCATCCCGCCCCGAGCTCGACCCGTTCCTGCCCGCCGCGCCGCCTGTCGCGCTCGAGCTGCCGACGACCGGGCTGGCCTGGCTCGGGACCGTCAAGAACGTGGTCGACCGGTTCACCCTGCTCGGCGCGGTGGTGGCGGTCTTCGGGGGCATCGCCGCGTTCGTGGTGGCCAGGGACAGGGGGCCGGTCCTGCGGCGAGTGGCGTTCTGGGGCTACGGCGCATCGGCCTTCTGGCTGCTGGCCGGCTACGGCGTCCCCTGGCTGGCCGGGAACCTCTCGCCGACCTCGGCGGCCATCGCCACCGCCGCCGTCGACGTGTTCTTCGGGGCCATGATCGCGCCGGCGGTTGTCATCGCGGCGCTTTCCACCGTCATGCTGGCGGCCGGGCTCGTGTGGCCGACGGCCGCCCGCAGCCGGGGGGCGAGAGTCGCCCAGCCGAGACGGCCCCGCACCCCCGCCCCCGTGACGAGCCGGCCGATCGCCGCACCGGCCCCGACGTCGACCCGCCCGACCGGGTACGGTGCCGCTCCCGCCGCCGTCCGACCCGGTGCCGGCCCGGAGCCGCGATCCCGACCGGCCCACTACGGGACAGGGTACGAGCCGGAGCGCCGCCAGGGTCGCTGGCAGCCGGTCGGTTCGACCGACTCCACCGACCCGATGCCGCTCCCGGTCGCCCGCGGTGATTCCCGGCCCCAGCCATCGGGCTCGATCGCCTGGCGGGAGGGCTACGGCTATCTCGACGATGGGCCCGTCGAGGACGCGTTCGGGGAGCGGCGACCGGATCCTGGCGAGCGCTCCGACCGGACCTGGTGAGCCCCTCGGCCCGGTTGCGAGACAGCGAGGCCCGGGCGATTCAGAGCCGGTCGAGCTGCTGGCCGATCCAGGTGTCGATCTCGGCCATGACCTCGTTCTGCTCCGGCTCGTTGAGGCACTCGTGGCGCAGCCCGGTCCAGCTGCGGTAGGTCACGCTGTCGAGCCGCTCCAGCGGTCTCGATGCGGCCTGGGGGACGACGGGGTCGTCGTCCCCGTGGAGCACGTAGGTGGGAACCTTCAGCCGGTGGAGGCGGTTGCCGGTGATCTTCATGGCGGTGAACGTCTCGCGGCCCATCCTGGCCGTGGCCCCGGTCACCCGTAGGGGATCCTCGACGTAGGCCCGCTGGACGGCGGGGTCTCGGGACAGGCCCGTGCCCTCGATCTCGGACGGGACGAACAGCTTCGGCGCCACCCGACCCAGCACCGGGGCCGCCACTCGCTGCCAGGCCGGGACCTCGGCCGTCAGCGCCGGTGAGCTGAGGACGGCCAGGTCGGGCTGCGGCCGCTTGTCGGTGAGATAGGTGGCGACGATCAGCCCGCCGAGCGAGTGGCCGAACAGGACCACCGGGACCCCCAGCTCCCGACTGGCTGCGAGACGCTCGCCCACGTCGTCGAGGTAGACGCGGAAGTCCTCGATGTGGCCACGGCGACCGCCGCTGCGACCGAATCCCCGGTTGTCGAATGCGGAGACGTCGTAGCCACGGTCGGCGAAGAACTGCCCGACGTGCAGGTAGCGCCCCGAGTGCTCGCCGATGCCGTGGACCAGGACGATGGCCGCTCTCGGCTCGGCGACCCGCCACCGCCGCCTGAGCTGCGGTGTCCCGTCGGCAGTCGTCTCCACGTCGACGGTCATCATCACCTCGGTCACGGCTCCAGGGTAGAACAGATCCGGACGACTCGATGCCCCGGTGCATCGCCACCCGGCGGAGATGGGCACGAGTACCCAGTCGGAATGTGCTTCCGGGCGCATATTCGGGGGGAGGGCGTGCACACTGGGCGCGATGGGACGGTACGGGTCACTGCTCTCGGTGGCGATCGGTGGCATCGTCGGGTCGGCTGTCCGCTGGGCCGCCGTCTCGGCCGCCGGTGACGGTCGAGCCGAGCTGGTCGTCTTCGGCCTCAATGTGATCGGTTCCGCGCTGCTCGGGGTCCTGATCGGGAGCCGGCGGCGCCTGACCGACGAGCAGTTCCACCTGATCGGCAGCGGCTTCGCCGGTGGGATGACCACCTTCTCCGACTATGCGGTCGCAGTGGCCCAACGGCTCGAGGAGGGAGCGCTCGTGGCGGCGGCCACGAACGGCCTCGGCACCATGTTGATCGCCCTGGTCGCCGGCGGCGTCGGCTACCGGATCGGGCGCCAGCGACCATGACCGCCACCCCGGTCGTGTTGGCCCTGGTGTTCGCGCTCGCCGCCGCTGGCGGTGCCGCTGTCCGGTATCTGATCGCCGGGTACCTCAACAACGAGTTCCCGATCGGGACCCTGGCCGTGAACGTCGTCGCCTCGCTCGCTCTCGGCGTCATCGTGGCGGCGGACGATCCCGTCAGGACCGTCGTCGGCATCGGGGCCGTCGGCGCGCTGTCGACCTGGGCGGCGGCGGCGAACGAGGCGGCGGTCATGAGCCGCTCCGGTAACGGGCTGCTGGCCCTGGCCTACCTCGGACTGACGGTGTCGACCGGCGTCCTGGCCGCATGGTTCGGTCTCAAGCTCGGCCCGGTGGTGTTCTAGTGCCCGGTCGGGTGATTCGTCGATGTGTCAACCGCCCCGGCGGACCTCGTCGCACCCGACGCTGAGCTCGGCCAGCACGGCACCAGTATCGGGATCGACGGCCCGGACGTAGCCCTCGATCAGATCCGGATCGTCGAGACACTGCTGCTCGGCCGCATCCCGCATCTGCTCCGTCGGCTCGAGGCCGTGGGTGACGTCGGTCAGGTCCACCGAGACCGGCGGGTTGGCGGGATCGATGGGGATGGCCTCCTCGCCGCTGCAGCCGCAGGCGAGGGCCGCACAGACGGCGAGGGGAACGGCCAGCCGTCCGATGCCCGACAGGCGTCGGTGGCGACCGAGTCGGGCCGGGGGGCGGTCTGGACATCCGATCATGACGGCTCAACGGTACTGGGCCCGTGACGGCTCAGGGCGAACCGGGGACCGCCGATGGAGCGGGATGACCTCCGGATCGAAGGTGACGGCCAGGCGGATCGAGTTCGCCTACCCACCGGACATGGGACCGGTCTGGACACCGGCGAAGCCGGAGTTCTCCTGCGCCGCCAACGCCGTCTCCTTGATGATGCCGGTCATGGAGCCCTACTTCGTGCGGTCGATAGCCGCCGCCCTCCCCGATCTCGACGAGCCCTTGCGGTCGGAGACGGAGGCGTACCTCGCCCAGGAGGCTCAGCACCATCGCCAGCACCGGCGGTTCAACCGGGTCCTGGTCGACCGCTACCGATGGCTGGCGCCGCTGGAGCACCTGATGCGCCGGGTGTACCGCAGTGTCGAGCGACGGGCCTCCCCCCAGTTCAACATCGCCTTCGCCGCCGGCTCCGAGACGATCGCCTACTCGGCCGCCCGTTGGGCCGCTCGACATCGGACCGAGCTGTTCGCCGGGGCCGACGAGGTGGCGAGCACCCTGTTCCTCTGGCACCTGGCCGAGGAGGTGGAGCACAAGTCGGCGGCCCACGACGTGTACTGGTCACGCTACGGCGGGCGCCGCGGAGCCCGCTTGCGCTACTCGGCGGCCACCGCCCTCACGGTTGCGCTGGTGGTGCTCTTCGTGATCGCCGGCACCACGATCATGGCCGCCGGTGAGCGACGGCTGCATCGACCGATGGCCTGGCTCCGGCTCGTGCGATGGAGCATCGGCTTCGCCTTCGAGCTGCTGCCGAACCTGGTCTGGAGCATGCTGCCGAGCCACCACCCGTCGGACTTCACCGACCCGCTGTGGTACGAGGTTTGGCTCCGAGAGCTCGACGGGGACACCGGTACCCTGCCGCTCTGGCACCTGATCGACATGGAGCGCTCGCTGGATGACGGGCCCGAGCCGGGGTCGGCGCCCGAGCTGGGCCAAGGGCGGTCACTCGAGGAGCTGCGATGACGGCAGGGCAGAGCGCGACCGGGGTCATGCCGGCGCTCGACTGGCTGACCGGGTTGGCGTCCCGCGATGCGTTCTCCCGCCAGGTCGACCAGGCGGATCGTGATCGGGACCGCTTCGCCATCGCAGTGATCGCCATCGACCACTTCGCCGACGTGAACCGGCAGCTCGGCTACAACGCGGCGGACGATCTCCTGCGCGTGCTCGGTCGGGTCCTGGCCGAGCAGAGCAGCGTCGCTGCGGTGGCCGGTCGCCTGGGGGGAGCGAAGTTCGGCCTGCTGAAACTGCAGATCCTCGACCGGCCGATCGAGGGCTGGCTCGAACCGATCGTGGCCTCGCTGCGGACCGCCATCGGAACCTGGACCTTCGATCAGATCGATGACAGCGGCGGGTGCGCGGTACGGCCGGAGCTCCTGGTCGGGGCCGCGGCCGGCTGTTCGTGTCAGGTCTGGCAGGAGGCGGAACTGGCCCTGCAGGTGGCGGCCGACGACCCGCTGGGTCGCCCGGTGGTCGAGTTCGTGCCGGACGACCCGTCGTTCGTCGAGCTGGGGCGCCGGCAGCGGATCGGAGAGGAGGTGTCGGCCGCCCTCCGGGCCGGCTCGCTCTCCGCAGCGGCCAGCCGGGTCGAGCCGATCGGTGGCGGCGGTCCCGACTGGCAGTGGCTTCGGCTGGAGGCGAGGGTGCCGTCGCCCGACCGGCTGGCCGCAACCGCGGTCACGGCAGCGCTCGGCACCACCCTGTCGCCAGGCCTGGCCCGTCAGGTCGAGCGATGGTTGCTCGAGGAGGCCGAAGCGATGCTCGCCGGGGCGAGCTGCCAGCTCCGGCTGACCGTGCCGCTCGGACAGCGGCTGACCAGCGGACGGCCGCTGGCCGAACGGTTGATCCCCGACCTGGAGCGCTGCGGCATCCCGCCCAGCCGGCTGCTGTTCGAGGTCGATGAGACGATCCTCGTCGACTCGGGCCGGCGCGCTCGGGAGCTCGGCCGCCAGCTGGAGGCCGTCGGGTCCGGACTCGTCGTCGCCGACAGCGACGGCAGCTGGCGGGCCTGGCGAGCCGTCGAGGGACTCGCTGCGCTCTATGTCCGGCCCCACCGTGAACTGGTCGAAGCGGCAGCCAGCGGTGGACCGGCCGATCGTATCCTCGACGCAATGGCGGCAAATGCGGAGGCGGCCGATCGCGAGCTCATCGCACCGGCCTGCTGCGTGCCGGAACGGGCCCTGGCCGATCACGGGTTCGGTTACGTCGAGCGGGGGCTGGTGGCCGACGCCTGGTCGCTGACAGCGCCGCGGCACGACCCGGCCGAGCCGGCATAGCGGCGCCAGGGCGGCGAGCTGCTCCAGCCCGGACCAGGATCGGCCGGGCCCGCAGTCAGTCGGGTCGATCGATCGGCCGAGCGGCCCGGTGCTCGGCCAGCAGCTCGGCGGCCCGATCCAGGGCGTCACCGAGATCATCGAGCCGGGTGGACTGCTGGCCGTCGAGCGAGTCCTCGAGCTCCTGGCCGAGCAGGTGCATCTCCTCGGCGACGAGTCGCCTCAGCCCGGTGATGATCGTCTCGATATCGGTTTCCATCGGGCTGTCGTCCTCCAGCGGATCGGGTCGGGCCTGGCTCACATCGTCGGCTCCAGCCTCGACGGTCACAGCTCGGCTCCGTAGGGCCGAAGGTCCCCCCGCGATCGTGGCCGCTGGACCACCCTCTTCGCCAAGTCTGTGACCGAAAACACAGGCATGGCACTGCAGGGCTTCCCCCACTGCTGCAACGCTCTGACCTGGACAAACACGGTGCCACACGGCGAGATCGGCAGTGGCGGTCGAGCGACGGGCACGAAAGCGCCCAGAGCGCGATCGAAGTGGTCGCGGGGAGAGCTACTGTCCCTCTTCGGCGCAGGTGGGTCATCGCTGCTGCTCGATCGACAGACGGGCAACCACCGTTGACTCCTGAAAGGAACCCCTCAATGACACTTGTACAACGCACTCCCAACCGACGACCGCTCGTGCTCGCCACGGTGGCCGGCCTCGTGGTCGCTCTGATGCTGATCCTGGGCGCGACCGCCGCCTCGGCCGAGACGACGACGACCGCCGGAGACGACACCAGCTCGACGACGGCGACCACGGCGGACGACTCGACCACCACGACCGCCGATGACGGCGCCACGACGACGACCGCCGACTCCGACGATGGAGACGCACCGGCCGGCGGCGCGGACACCGGAGCCGGTGGCACGAGCCAGTCGACGAGCAACACCGGAGCGATCGTCCTCATAGGGCTCGGCGCCCTGGCACTCGGCGGCGGATCGACCCTGGTCGCGAGGCGCCTATCCGACCGGTGATGACAGGCCGCCGGCCGGATCGTCCGGCGGCGGCAGGAACGAGTAGCGACTGGTGGCGTTCGGCCCAACGACGTGCCGAACGCCGCCGGTGGCACCACCACCGCGGAGTCCCATGAGCTACCAGGACGAGCAGGTGACATGGCGCATCGAGCGGACCGGTCGAACCGGTCGCGTGGTGGCGGGCGTCGCGTTCGCCGGAGCGCTCGCTGCCATCGCAGTGGTGGCCGCACAGGTGTCCCAGCCAGCGGACCCCGTGCTGGTCCAGGACACTGCGGTCGAGGTCGACGTCGGCCCCGGCGAGTCGATCGCCTCGACGACCGCCGGTGACGAATCGATCGCCGCGACGACCGTCGGTGACGAATCGGTCGACCAGGCCCCCGACCCGACGGCGGTGCGGATCCCGACCATCGACGTCGACGCTTCGACGACGCCGCTCGGCATACGTGACGACGGCAAGATCGAGGTGCCAGAGGACTTCCAGCAGACCGGGTGGTGGAAGGACGGGCCGGAGCCGGGTGAGATCGGTCCTGCGGTGATCCTGGGCCACGTCGACTCACGCGACGGTCCCGCCGTGTTCTACGAGCTGAACACGCTCTCGGTGGGCGATCCCATCCACATCGACCGGGCGGACGGCTCGACGGTGACCTACGTGGTCGACAGGGTCGAGCAGCACCCCAAGACATCGTTCCCGACCGAGGCGGTCTACGGGTCGACGGACCAGTCGGTCCTCCGGCTGGTGACCTGCGGTGGGAGCTTCGACTCGGAGGCCCGCTCCTATCGCGACAACATCATCGTGTTCGCGTCGCTGCAGGCGGGCTAGACCCCCATTAGGAGCCCGCCGATATCGGGCGACGAGGCCGGTTCGGCGCGCCACGTCGCCCACGCCGACCGGCCGGCCGATCAGTCGATGAGCGCGTCCGCTCCGGGGAAGTACAGGTGCTCGCCCTGCTCGTCGTCCCAGCGCACAAGATACGGCGGGCGCCCTGCCTCGCCCCTGATGTCGACGATCACACCCCGGCGGTTCCGGTCACCGACTCGGCGGCCACGAACGACGATGCTGTTGCCGATCTCTGCGTGCATGGGAAGTCTCCTCTCGGTGATCGATCTTCGATTCTGGTTCCGTGTGGCTCTCGGTCAGCTGCGTGCCCGTGCGATGTCGCGCAGCACCCTCGTCTCGTGCTCGGCGTCGTCCAGAACGGCTTTGACCAGGTCTCCGATGCTGATGAGGCCCCGGAGGTGGCCGTCCTCGACGACCGGTACGTGACGGGTCCGGTGGTCGGTCATCATCTGCATGACCTCGGTCACCGAGTCCTCGGGCTTGCAGGTGGGCACGCTCTTGGCCATCACCACCTCGACCGGCAGGTCGAGGAGCCGATTCCCCCGGGCGACGAGGCCGTTGACCAGCTCGCGCTCGCCCAGCAGGCCGAGCAGCCGCACACCGTCGTCGGTCACGACCAGCGCGCCAACCTGATGCATGCGGAACCGTCTCAGCACGGTCCAGATCGCCTCCGTCGGGCCGGCAGTGATGATCTTGGATCCCTTGGTCTTGAGGATCTCGTTGGCGTTCATACGTCCCCCCGGGTCACGTGTTCTCGTCGCTGCCACAGGCTCGTTGGCCCGCTCCACCCACCGGGCCTCGCTGTGAACTGCGCGATAATCATACATGCTCATAGGAGCACGGAGATAGCCTCTCCCGATGGAATCCGACGACCAGACCCCGCAGCGATCGCTGACCCAGCTCAACGTCCGGTTGCCCCCCGACCATCGCGCCGCCCTGAAGCAGCTGGCGCACGACGGCGGCGTCTCGGTCAATGCGCTGCTCGGGGCGATCCTCGCCTCGTTCCTCTCGGATCACACCGAGCAGGTACCGGACCCACTGCTGGCCACGGCCAGGACGATCGACTCGAGCCGTCGCAGCCGTCCCCATCTCCAGCATGGCAGGGTGGCCTGATGGCCAGGCAGCTCGAGTTGGTGCTCGACTGCGCCGACCCCGACCGGCTGGCTGCGTTCTGGTCCGCCGCCCTCGGCTACGAGCGCTTCGGTGCGGCCGAGAACTACCGGTCGATCGTGGACCCCGACGGGGTGTCGCCGAAGCTGATCCTCCAGGGCGTGCACGAGCCGAAGACGGTCAAGAACCGGCTCCACCTCGACATCCAGATCGACGACATCGAGGCCGAGGCGGCCCGACTGGTCGAGCTGGGGGCCACCCGGCTCGCAGCCGAGCCGTTCGTCGAGCACGGGACGTCGTGGATCGTCATGGCCGACCCGGAGGGCAACGAGTTCTGCGTCTGCGAGTGCTAGACCGCCGCCCGGCCGGGGTGGTCCGGGCGGCGCGCTCGCCGGACCGTCAGGGGTTGGGATAGAACAGTCGGGCCACGACCGATCCATGATCGGTCGGCCACAGGCCGGACGGAGTCTTCTCCCAGAAGCGGTCGAAGACCACGGTGGCGATCGAGGAGACGTCGCCCTCGGTCCGAACGAAGATGATGTCGATCCGCTGGTCGAGCTTCGAGAACGTGTTCGACAGATCCTCCTTTTGGCAGCAGGTGTCCTCGTTCAGGTTGAAGTCGAAGATCTGCTCGTCCCACGCATCCACGAAACCGGCATTGGCCACGGTGTGGTAGGCGGCCGTTCCGGGCTCAGCGTTGAAGTCGCCGAGCAGGATCGTGGGGTGCGAGGCATCCTTCAGCACCTCGTTGACCAGCTGTTTGGCCTGGGGGATCTGGCACGGAATCGGGTTCTTCTCGACGATGCAGAATCCTGCGCCGGTCTCGGGATCGGGTTCGACCTCGAGGTGGGTGTTGGCGAAGGTGAACGCCGCTCCGTTGACGACGGCATCGACCGTGGTCCAGCCCCGGGTGAACTCGACGGTGGCAGGTGGCAAGGGCGGGGGAAGTGGCACCTCGACCTGGAAGTTGACGGCGTAGTTCCCGCTCCGGGGATGGGAGGTCGAGGTGGTGGCCTTCCGGGCCAGGATGACATCGCGGTCGATGAGGTTGCCCCAGATGTTGTTCTTCAGATCGATCGGGAGCGACACCTTGGCGTTGACGATCTCCGACGCCTTGACGTAGGTCTCGCCCTCAGCCTCGAGATCTGCGAGCAGGATCTCGAGGTAGTCGAGCACCAGGACGGGTTCACCGGTCTCAGGGTCCAGCACCGGGTCCCCGAACGGTCCGAAGGTCAAGCTGATGTTCGAGACCTCTTGGAGCCCGATCAGGTCGGGGTTGCGGTCGTCGATCTCGTCGGCGATCGTCTTCGAGCGCTCCGGGAAGTTGGTCTGCTGGATGGTCTGCAGGATCAGCGGTGGATCGAAGCTGGACAGATCGGCGCCGACGTAGAGGTTGAGCGTCATCACCTTCGGGCTGGCGATGCTCGGCCCCTCGGCCTCCGCCGGCGTCGACACCACGCCGAGCACCACCAGGAACCCGACAAACACCACCACTATGATCCGCCGCATGCTTCCTCCGCCGTCGATCTTGCGTCGGGGCGTTGTATCACGAGGATGAGCGGGGGCGCAAAACGTCCGGTCAGTTCGGCTCATGGGGACCGATCGGAGCTACGAGCACGCCCGATCGAATCGCCCGGATCAGGGCCGCTGGAGGTCGTCGAGGAACGCCACGGTTCGAGCGAGGGCCGTCTCGCTGGCCGCTCGGTCGTATGCCGGGTTGTCGAGCTCGGCGAACCAGTGGGCCGTTCCGGGATAGTCATGGGCCCGGTAGGCCAGCCCCCTCGCGGCGATGGCTCGCTCCATCCTGCGGCGCGCCGCCGTTGAGACGTACGAATCGACCTCGGCGAAGTGGGCCAGGATCGGCGAGCTGGTCTCGGCGAAGCTCCCAGCCCTGGCCGAGTAGTACAGGACCGTCCCCGAGACCTCGGGCGGCGGATGCTGCGCCAGCCAGACGGCCCAGTGCCCGCCCATCGAGAACCCGACGACCGCCGGATCGACTCTGGTGGCTCCCGGGTGCTGCCCGAGTCGGGTGATGGCTCGTTGCAGGGTCCGGTACATCGGCTCCTCGCGCTTGGCCGTCCGCAGCGCCCGGGCCTCCTCCTCGGTGGCGGCCAGCCCGCCCTGGAAGAGATCGACACAGCCGGCGAGGTGGCCGGCTTCGGCCAGCCGATCGGCCAGGGCGACGAACGAGCTCGTCAGGCCCCACCACGAGTGGATGATCAGCACCGGTGGGCCCGAGCCGCCCGCCGGGAGCGCGACGTGAGGAAGATCTCGTGGTGCGACAGCATCGCCTGGCACGGACCCTAGTGTGCGGCCAGGAGCGCCTCCGATCCACCGATGAGCTCGTCCACGATGTCGGCTGCGGGTCGGGTCTCGGTGACCGCGTCGACCGAGTAGCCGGCGTACAGCGGCATCGCCTCGACGTGACCGTCGAACGCCGCGGTTGCCGCGATCGGGGACAATCGGGGGACGGGCATGGTGGTGCCGCCCAGGTCGATCTCGCCGACGGTGTCGGCTGCGAGCTCCGTGGCGGCCAGGATCGAGGATCGCAGGACCCGGTGCGGCGCATCGGGCCACATGGTGCCGAACGCCGTGGTCAGCTCGGTGTCGGCGGCGGTTGCGCTCATCAGGGCCTCGACGTAGTCGGGGTGGGCATCCGCTTCGACCGCGGCCACGAATCGGGTGCCGACCCGGACCGCGTCGGCGCCGGCGGCGAAGGCGGCGGCGACCGCAGCGGGGTTCCCGAGGCCGCCGGCGGCCACGAGCGGCACGTCGACGTGCTGGCGGCACTCGGCGAGCACGGTCCACAGCGATTGCCGGCCGTAGACGTGGCCCCCGGCCTCGATGCCCTGCACGACGATGTAGTCGCAGCCTGCGTCGGCGGCGGCGCGGGCGTCGACGAGCGAGCCGACCTGCCACCCGGCCAGGGCGCCACGGTCGTGGGCGAGCTCGACGAGCTCTGGACCGGGGTCGGCGTAGAACCACTCGACCACCCGAGCGCCGTCGGCGGCCACGGCGACGCAGTCGAGGTCGAGGAACGGCATGAGGAAGTTGACACCGAACGGCCCGGTGGCCGCCCCGTCCAACTCGGTGAGTATCGTCTGGAGCCGGTCGGCGGGCACCATGGGCATGGCGATCATGCCCAGGCCGCCGGCATTGCTCACCGCCGCTGCGAGCTCGATCCCGGCAATGTGGCCCATTCCGGCCAGCTGGATCGGCTTCTCGCATCCGACGAGGTCACAGAAGCGCCGTGGCAGCATGGTTTCTCCTCTCATGGGTGGTTGGGTCGCCAGAACAACTCGAGCTGGATGGCGTCCGGATCCCGGAAGCACAGCACAGCCCCGTAGTCCCGGTCGACGACCGGCGAGTGGACGACCCGCAGGTCGACGAGGCGCGACCGCCACTCGTCCAGGTCGGCTCGTTCCTCGACTCGGAAGGCGAGGTGGTCGGCGCCGGTGCGGGCCGGGTCGAAGCACTCGCCGGCATTGGCCTTGTGTTGCTGCAGACACAGCACCATGCCGGTCGGGTGGACCAGGACCCATTCGTCGTAGGCGTCGGTGTTGATGCCTTCCAGCATCGAGAAGCCGAAGGTCTCCTGGTAGAACTGTCGGCTGTGGTCCCGGTCACGGACCGACAGGGACACGTGAGAGAACCCGGCCAGTTCGGGCATGACGCTCTCCTTTCCGCTGGGAGCAGTCGCTCTCGAGCCCCACGTTGACTACTCCGACTCAGAGTATTATATACTCCGAAACAGAGTATCGTCAAGACGGGAGCACCACACGCATGCGGGAACTGTCCACCACCTCCTACGCCCTGCTGGCGCTGCTCGGGGTGCAGAGCTTCACGACGTACGAGCTGGCCCAGCAGATGGAGCGATCGCTCGCCGACTACTGGCCTCGAGCCCAGAGCGTCCTCTACGCCGAGGCGAAGAACCTCACCGCCCACGGGCTCGCCACGACCGAGCGGGTGCACACCGGACAGCGGGTCGGCACCCGGTACTCCATCACCGAGCAGGGCCGAGCCGCACTGCGGCGGTGGCTCGACGAGCCGGGGGCCGGACCGCAGCTGCAGTTCGAGGCACTGGTCCAGGTTGCGTTCGCCGACCACGGCACGATCGAACAGCTGACCCGCACCCTCCAGGCGATCCAGCGTGACGCCGAGGCCAACCGGGACCGCACCGAGGCCCGCGGCCGCGAGTACCTGCGGGACGGCGGGCCGTTCCCCGACCGGCTCCCGGTCATCGCGCTGGTGGCGAAGCTCATCATCGAGCAGACCGCTCTCGTCGCCCGATGGGCCGAGTGGGCGGAAGAGCTGGTGGCGACCTGGCCCGCGCTCACCACCGCCGGCGGTGCCACACCCCCGGACGATGCCTTCGAGGCGACCTGGAACCACCCGTCTCGCTAGCGGGGCGAGCGAGCTCCGACACCTATCCTGGCCACGTGGATCGCCCCGACCTCGAGCCCGGCAACCGGTTCGGCGACCGGTGATGTGACCGAGCCGGGCAACGATCGGGCTCGATGCTTCGTCGGCGTCTGGCCGCCGCCCGAGCTGCGCGCTGCCCTGCAGGAGCTCGTGCTGGCGGCGCCCGTCGGGCTGCGGGTGATCGACCCGGCCGATCACCACATCACGCTCCGCTTCCTCGGTGACGTCGACGTGGACAGGGCCGAGCGCTCGCTGACTCCGTTCCGGTTCGCGTCGACGCCGGCCGTGGCCGGCCCCCGGCTCGAGCGGCTCGGGCCGAGGCACCTGGTCATCCCCGTGGACGGTCTCGAAGAGCTCGCCAGCGGCGTGGCGCTGTGCACGGGCCCGGTCGAGGAGCGGACCGGTGCCCTGCCGTTCTCGGGACACCTGAGCATCGCCACCGGATCCGACCCCCGACGCCTGGACGCCGCCACCGATCAGTCGTTCGAGTGCCGGTTCACGGTCGAGGAGATCGCCCTCATCGCGTCCACCGCCGATGGCTACGTGACCGTCGCCCGCTACCCGGCGACGTGAGGACGATCGCACACCTCCTCGCTCGATGCCCTCGCCCCTGCGATCGATCAGGCGGTGGCCGCCTCGACTTGGGCCGCCGCCCGCTCGTGATGGGTCCAGTCGGCCATGTGGCGGAACGCGACCACCTTGCCGTCCGAACCGAAGCGCCAGTAGTGGGCCTCCCAGTTGAGTGGGATCTCCCCGCCCCCCACGATGCGGCCGGTGTGCAGCACCGGCACCATCACCACGTCGCCGCCATCGCAGAGCGGACCCGGTTCGAAGCGGGTCAGTTCGAGGTTGCCCGCCAGCGCCTCGAAGAAGGACGCCACATGGGCCTTGCCCCGGCCCGGCCGGAGATAGGGCAGTCCGGTGTCCCTGATGCCCTCTTCCCACTCGACGTCGTCGTCGAGCTGGTCCAGGATCCACTGGACGTCGCCCCGCCCGAACGCCTCGTAGATCCCCTGCACGGTCGTCATGTTGTCGGTCATCGGTTCCTCCTGACCTCTGCGGGCCGGCCATTCCGGCCCCTGCCACCGGTTCGCCGCCGACTGTCGCCCGGATCACTGCGACCCCGCCGTTTTCTAGGTGGGGCCAGCGGCGTACGCAAAGGGCCGGCTGTCGACGAATTGCCAGTCGTCGCCGACGCGACGCATCAACGCGGCGAGGTGCAGGGTGAGCACGACGGAGCCGTCCGGGGCTCGAATCGCCTGCTCTGCGTCGACGAACGCGTGATCGGCTTCGACGTCTCGGACCTGGGCCAGGTCGATGGTCGTCGAGGTGCCGCTCAGCATGCCCTCGAAGTAGTCGGTGTACATCGCAGCGATGGCGGTGTGGCCGTCAGCGCGTTCCCCGAAGGGGTTCACGAGGGACCCGTCTTCGCCGAAGAAGCCGGCGACGGCTGCGCCATCGTTGGCTTTCCAGTCAGCTGAGAGCCGGTCGAAGGTGGAGTTGATCTGGTCGAACGTGCTGGACATGATTGCCTCCTTGCGGGCCTGTCGAAGCCCCTGCATGTGGTGTACGTCACTCGGAGCAGACCGGATCACCGGAGGGGTCTCGGGCCAGGTGCCCGCAGCGAAATCGGCGCGACCGCCAACCCGGGTTCTGGAGCTCAGGGTGTTTGGACGCCCTAGGATCGTCGTCGTCGAACGGGAGGTGACGTGTGAGTGCCGAGGAGCTGATGGAGACGGTGCAGCGGCTCAATGCCTCGCTCGAGTCGCTGGCCGCACTCGGGGCCGAGCTGCGGGTCCAGACCGAGGGACTCGAGACCCGGCCCGAAGTGCGCAACCTGCTCAGAGAGATCTCTTCACAGCTCGTTCCCGTGTCGATGGAGGAGATACCGGACGAGGCACGGCGGGGCGCAGCGGCCACGATCCGGACCTTCTTCCGCCAAGCGGCCGAGCTGCTCGAGCACCCAGGCCGGGAGCCGGGCTGGATCTATGACGATCCGTTGATCCTGCAGAGTCAGGGGGGCGCATCGGTCCCGTTGCAGGGCTTGATCTCGACGGTCGCGACATCGCTGGACGATCTCGACTCACGGCTGAGGGGCGAGGGAGGAAGGTTCCTCGATGTCGGCACCGGCGTGGCCAAGCTCGCCATGGCCATGGCCGACGCCTACCCCAGCCTCGAGGTCGTCGGGATCGACCCCTGGAAGCCAGCCCTCGAGCTGGGTCGGCAGAACGTCGCTCGAGCCGATCTCGCTCGTCGGGTCGAGCTGCGGCTGGAGCGGATCGAGGACCTGCCAGACGAGAACGGCTTCGACCTGATCTGGATGGCAGGGCCGTTCCTGCCCCAACCCGTCGTCGGGGACGCTCTGGAGCGATCGGTCCGCGCCCTCAAACCTGGAGGATGGTTGTTCTTCGGGACCTACGCCGGCCCCGACGACCCCGTCGCTGGTCTGCTCGTCGAGCTGCGTACCATCCGCTCCGGAGGTCATCCCTGGACGACGACCGACGCACTCGACCTCCTCCGACGAGCCGGCCTCGACCAGGTTCATCACGTCGAACGAACCTGGCACGCTCCCGCCCACTTCACTGTCGGCCGCAAGACCTAGACATGGTGTCTGGCAAGCTAGTCCAGGAGCGCGCGCATGTTCGTGGTGGCTTCGGCCATGAGTCGTCGATGGCCGCCGGCGAAGAACAGCCATCGGCGGGCGCTGAAGCGCCGGCCGTGTAGCGGCCGATCGACGATGCCGAGCGCAGCCGGCGTGTTGATCTCCTCGTCGAGGATCGCGCCAACGCCGCCATCGCTGAGGAGCCAGACGAACTGCCCGGTCAGATACGGCCGCTTGCGTCCTGGCTGGGAGAAGTCGACGATCACCTGGACACCAGTGTCGGTCCGTTCTTGGCGGAATCCGACATCGAAGCGCAGGAGCGGCACCGGTGCCGGCTCGAATCCTTCCATGCGCCGCACCGTGCCAGGTGACCCGGCCGATGTCACCTTCTTGTTGCCGAAGACGCTGTTCGGGCCGACGAGGGGCGCCTCGGCGAGCACTCGAGCCACATCGTCCGCGTGGGCTCCGGCGAACGTGAAGGTCTGGGAGAGCGTCCGCAGACGAGGCAGGTCATTCATCGCAGGTCCTTTCGCACGGACTCCGAGTCCCGTTGCACACAACCTAGTCAGCCACGTCCTGCGGCTCGTGAAACGCACCTGCATCGCATGGACCGAGGCGCTTTACTCGGCCTTCCGCTTCGATTCCGTGGCGAGTTGGCCGCGATCGGTCGATCTCAGGACTCGCCGATCGTCGAGATGACAGAATCGACGCGAACCGCCCCCCGTGTAGGAGGATCAGATGACAGAGCAAGCGCCAACGACGACCCTGTCGGCTTCGGACCACCAGATCGTGGATCGGGCAGCCTGGCTGGCCGCCCAGCAGGCCCATCTCGTCGAGGAGAAGGCCTTCACGCGTGAGCGGGAGGCCATGGCCGCGAGCCGCCGAGAGCTGCCGTGGCTGGAGATCACCGAGCCATACCTCTTCGACACCCCGACCGGGGAGACCGACCTGGTCGGGTTGTTCGATGGCAAGACTCAGCTCGTGGTGTACCACTTCATGTTCGGACCGGATTGGGACGAGGGCTGTCCGATCTGTTCGTTCTGGGCGGACAACTACAACGGGACTCCCATCCACCTGGCCCACCGGGACACGGCGTTCACCGCGATCTCACGAGCGTCGATCGACCAGATCACGACCTACAAGAACCGGATGGGCTGGGACTTCCGATGGGTGTCGAGCGGCCGGACCGACTTCAACTACGACCTCGGGGTGAGCGCAACCCCCGAAGACCTCGAAGCGGGAGCGAAGACCTACAACTTCGGAACGGCCCAACCCATGGGCCCCGAGTCCGCCGGGGTGAGCGTGTTCGCCAGGGATGGGGACCGAGTGTTCCTCACCTATCAGGTCTTCGCTCGCGGCCTCGACCTGTTCAACGGCACCTACCACCTGCTGGACCTGACCCCCAAGGGCCGGGACGAGGCCGTGCTGCCATGGCCGATGGCCTGGCTCGACCGACACGACTCCTACGCCGACTAGCAGGGTGCTGCTCGGCCACCGCTGGCGGAGGCAGTTCATCATCCGTTCCGGAGCAGGGCCGAGATCCGCTGGCGGGTGGCGCCGAACAGCTCGGCGATGCGGTCCATCGTGTAGCCGTTGGCGCGCAGGGCGGCCGCCTCGGCCTTGCGCAGCGTCGAACCGACTTCGTGGGGTCTGCGCAGGGCCTCATCGTTGTAGCGGTTTCGCTGGAATCCCATCCCGTGGCTGAGGAGATCTCGACAGCGAATCCAGAGTTCCGGGCAATGCTTCGGGATTGTGGTCAGGCGTCGCGCTCTGCCAGTCTCTTGATCTCGAGCATCATCTTGCGGCTCATCACGAACGTGATCACCTCTATCGGGAAGCGTCCAAACGCGAGGCGGCTCTTCCAGTCCGGGGTGTAGTCATAGCGGCCCCTGGTCAGTAGCCGGCTGCCGCCATCGGGGCCGGGGTTGACAGCGAACTGCCAGGTTGACATTCCCCAGCTATCCTCGGCACCGATATCGGCTGGTGACCCGAAAAGCACGAGGGCATTCGGAGGATCGACGATCTCTATTCGCATCGGCGGTGCCGTCGGATGCAGGTGGATGGCTTCGCCAACCGCCGGATGCTGGTGATCGGGGCGAATTTCCGTTGTGTTGGTGATCCTGCAACCAACCATGTTCTCGAGCGTCTGATAGGTGTAGAAACCGCCGCGGCCCTGTCCGAGTTGGGCAATCCAGGGCCACACATCCTCCGGCGATGCCTCAACGGCGATTCCCAGGGTGTACGACCACTTGGGTTCGGGCACGAACTCATCGCCCGGCAGCGAATCAGTTGCCTCTGTTCCCACCGTGCCCCACCGCAGCCGCCTCCGCCCGATGAATGGAGTGGCGATCAGGTTCCACACAATGAGGGCTGCGCCCTCAAGCGCAGCCAGAACGCCGACACCGGGAGAAGGAGCTGTGCGATGCCCGAGCCGTTTGTTGTTCGAGTCCCCTCCGGCCGCCATGTTGCCCTCCTCGACGTCCCATCGATCATCTTGCCGCAGCGTGGAATCGTCTCCCAGGGCCGGAGGTCCCTGGGAGCGCGCCAGATACTCGATGGCCGGTCAGTGGCACCAACATCCCAAGCTCGATCACAATCGGCTTACCCTCACCACCCGTGGTCTGTTGTAGATCCAGCGGCGTGATGGGTCAGGCCGCTGGACCTTCGACGTTGAACAGCTTGTTGTAGATCTGCCAACGGTCATCGGTCTTGAGAAGAGCAAGGGTGTCGGTGAAGGTCAGACCGAGGTAGTCATCTTGCACGCGAGCAACCGCCGTTTCCCCCGCGATTTCGACGGACAGGACATCGAGGCGGGCGGGCTCGCCCTTCTCGCGGGCCGAGGGCTGCTGGCGAGCGACGAAGGCTGCGAAGTCCTCAACGGTCATCTCGTGCAGTCCGTCTTCGAGGTACCCGGTGATCTTGGCGTTCGGGTGAAACGCCGCGTGTGCCTTCTCGGCGCTCGAGTCGTACATGCACTCGAAGTACGTCTGGATGGTGGATCGGATCTCGTCCTCGTCGCTCATGGCTTCCTCCTCATAGCTGACGGCCGAATCCGGCCTCGTGCCCAATCTAGGGGTCCGTCACGGGTTCGTCCCAAGACTGTTGCCCCTTATGGAGTCCGAGCGCCGGACCTGGTAGGTCTTCGAAGGTCGTGCTGTGGCGAACGTGAAGGTGCCGCCTTGGCCAGATGCTCGACCTGGGCCCGTCCGCGCGTCGTACGGCGGTGTCCCGGCTTGAGCCGCTCTCACGTGCCGACATAGCGCACCCGCCAATTGGCGTTCGTGTCCTCGATTCGGTCATGTGAGCGGTGGTCCGCGCCTCAAACGGTTATGACGACTTTTCCTCGAGCGTGTCCCTCGCCAACGTGACCCATCGCCTCAGCGGTCTCGCCCAGCGGGTAGGTCCTATCGATGACCGGGGTGATCTTGCCGGCTTCGATCAGCTCTGTGAGATCGAGCAGGTCTCTCTTCTTTACTGGCGCATAAAATGGGCGCCCTTGTTTGCGCACAAACGGCGACTGCACCAGCGCAGCGGTCATGCGACCTAACGGTCCGATCCAACGACCGCCCGCGGTTCCATTGTTGGGGAGGAGAATCCCCTCGGGGATGAGTGCCCGTCTGCACTCCGCCAGTGAATGGTTGGCCACATTGTCGAGGATGACGTGATAACGCTCACCACCTTTGGTGAAGTCTTCCTCGGTGTAGTCGATGACATGATCGGCGCCGATCGATCGAACCATCTCCACGTTCCGTGTACTGCACACACCGGTCACTTCGGCTCCCAACGCCTTGGCGATCTGTACGGCATAGGTGCCGACGCCCCCCGAAGCCCCGTTTACCAGCACATGCTGACCCGACTGTACGTTCGCCGCATCACGCAGGCCTCGAAGGGCGACGACTCCGGAGACGGGCACGACGGCTGCCTGTTCCAACGTGAGATTGGCCGGCTTCAGAGCCACCTTGTCCTCAGAGACCGACACATACTCGGCACAACTGCCATGAGCGGCCTCGCCGAAGACCTCATCGCCTGGCTTGAACTCCTTGGCGTGCTTGCCAACGACCTCGACCGTCCCGGCGAAGTCGAATCCGGGAATCCGTTTGCGTGGCCCGCGTAGCCCGGCCCCAAGGCGGAAGAGCAACGGTCGGCCGGTCATCAGCAACCAGTCACCAGGATGGACGCCAGCAGCACGGACCCGCACCAGAACACCATCGTCACCGACGACCGGCTTTTCGATTTCTTGAAGCTTCAGAACCTCATGTGAGCCGTACTCGTCTTGGACGATCGCCTTCATTGCTTTCTCCTGAGCTGTCATTCAGTCGCAACAGTATGTGGCCAACCTCTTCTACGTTACGTAGGGCCAAGCGACTCTCAGCACGTGA
>JAHELU010000138.1 GCA_024644005.1 Acidimicrobiales bacterium
GGTCGACGGTCGGCTGGTGGTCGACAACTGGACCGACCCCCGTCCGGGGCAGGCCTTCTTCGAGCGAGCCTCCGAGGAGGTGATCGGCGTCGTCGACCTGGACGGCGGTACCGAGGCCGAGATCGTCGTCGAGTGGTCGAGCGACAACGTCGAGGACCTGGTCGGGCTCCGCTTCGGCTGGCAGCCACCGATCGACGAGGACCGGATGCTGGCCGATGCCGTGGCGGCGGCCGAGGCGGCCGACGTGGCCGTGGTGGTGGTCGGCCTGACTGCGGAGTGGGAGACCGAGGGCCACGACCGGGCCATGTTCGGCCTCCCCGGCCGCCAGGACGAGCTGGTGGAACGGGTCGTTGCGGCCAACCCCCGGGCGGTCGTGGTGGTCAATGCCGGCGGCCCGGTGGATCTGCCATGGCTCGACCGGGTACCGGCGACGCTGATGGCCTGGTACCCGGGCCAGGAGCTCGGCCGGGCCCTCGCCGATGTCCTGTTCGGGGACCGCGATCCCGGGGGTCGGCTCCCGATCACGTTCCCGCGGTCGCTCGATGACGCACCGACGGCGACGTCGCTCCCGGGAGACGGTGTCGTGCTGCACTATCGCGAGGGCGTCTTCGTCGGCCACCGGTGGTACGACGAGCAGGGCATCCAGCCCCGGCTCCCGTTCGGTCACGGACTGTCGTACGCCCCGTTCGAGCTCGGAGCCCCCTCGATCGTCGGAGCCTCGGCCGGTCATCGGGCAGCGGGTGGGACGGCGGTTCGGGTTCCGGTGGCCAACGTCGGAGACCGGCCCGGTACGTGCGTCGTCCAGGTCTACCTTCGACCCGGGATCGCCGGCAGGCCCCGGGTGCTGGCCGGCTTCGCCACCGTGGCGCTGGAACCGGGAGCCGAGCGCACGGTGGCCGTCGAGCTCTTGCCCCAGGCCCTGCGACGGTGGGATGTCGATCGGGGCCGGTGGTTGCCGCTCGCCGGGGATCACCGGCTGGAGATCGGCACGTCGAGCGCGGCCATCGAGCACGAGCTCGACTTCACCGTGCCGTCCTGAGCGGCAGCGCAGCGGTCCCACCACGGCCGGCGGCGGGTGGCTACGCTCGGTCCCCGGATGAGCCGTGGACGGGCCAGCAGCCGCATTCGGCCGGTGCGACCCTACTGGTCGAGAACCCAGATGTCGACGGTCTCGGCCGCTGCCGTCGTGGCGATCCTCCTGGCCGGAACGGCCTGGCTCCAGCGCAGCGAGCAGCGAACGGTCGAGCTCGATCCGGCCGGGCCCTACCGGATCAGGTCGACGGCCGGCCCGATCGAGGTGGCGCAAGGCGATCGCCCGATCGTCGGCTATCGCGCCAGTTGGTTGCTGGCCGACCCGTCCGTCACCACCGCGCCGGACGGCTCGGGGGTCGTCGCCCGCTGCGATTCGCGGCTGCCGTGTCGGGTGGCGGCGCGGTTGGAGGTCCCAGGGCCGGTCGAGCTGACGGTCGAGTCGGTCGACCAGCCGGTCCTCGTCGAGCGGTTCGACGGCGATCTCGGGGTCGTGCTCGGCGGCGACGCCGCGCTGTTCGTCGGGCCGATGGCCGGCCGGCTGGAGGTCGTCAGCGAGCATGGCGACATCGAGGCCACCGGTCTCGCCGCCGAGCGCGTGGACATCCGGTCCGAGTCGGGACGGGTCACCCTACGTTTCGCCGAGCGCCCGACCCGGCTGACGATACGGTCCAGGGCCGGGCCGGTGACGATCGAGCTGCCAGACGGCGACTATGCCGTTAGCGTTGAAGGTGGCTCGGCGGCGACCGTCAACGTCAGGCAGGCCGAGACGGCCGACAGTCACATCCAGATTCAAGCCAGCGGACCGGTACGGATAGACCCCTCGAGATGACCACTGAACCACTGACACTCGGCTGCGACGAGCGGCGGGAGCTCCTCAACGCCATCCTCCTCGAGCCGGACCCGACCGACGGTCTCTGGCAGGCCGTCGACAGCGGCCTGGCCGGGCAGTTGGTGCCGGAGCTCCCGGCCCTGCGGCTGGAGCAGGACCCGATCCACCGCCACAAGGACGTGCTGGCACACACGATCGCCGTCACCGCCAAGACCAGCCAGGACCTGCGGTTGCGGTTGGCTGCGCTCTTCCACGACATCGGCAAGCCGGCCACCCGCTCCTTCGACCATGGCGGTGTCACGTTCCGCCATCACGAGGCGGTGGGGGCCAAGATCACCAGGCGGCGGCTGCGTGAGCTCGAGTACGACAAGGCGATCGTGGCCGACGTCTGCGAGCTCGTTCGGCTGTCCGGCCGCTTCAAGGGCTATGCCGACGGATGGTCCGACTCGGCCGTCCGCCGCTACGCCCGCGATGCCGGCCACCTGCTCGGTGATCTGAACGAGTTGATCCGCTGCGATTGCACCACCCGCAACAAGACGAAGGCCAAGCGGCTGCAGTCGCTGATGGACGAGCTGGAGAGCAGGATCGTCGTGCTGGCCAAGGAGGACAGGGACGCCGCGGAGCGGCCCCAGCTGGACGGTCGGGCGGTCATGGATCACCTCGGCATCCCCGGCGGTCCGGTCGTCGGTCGGGCCCTCGACCACCTGCTGGCCATCAAGCGGGCCGATGGGTTGCTGCCGGACGACGAGATCCTGGCCCGCCTCGACGCCTGGTGGGCCGACCAGCAGGCCGACGGCACCGCCTGAGCACGGCGGTGGCCGGGCGCGATCGATCGCCAACGGGCGAGACCAGTGGGACCACCGGTCCGGCTCCGCTGACCGAGTTCGAAGCGGCGGTGGTCCGGGTCCTGCTCGCCACCGAGCCCGGCGACGTCCTCGCATACGGGGAGGTGGCGGCCGAGGCCGGCTATCCCGGGGCGGCTCGGGCGGTCGGCAACGTCCTGCGAACGGTCGCCGACCTGCCGTGGTGGCGGGTGGTCACCGCCAGCGGGCGGCTGATTCCCCACGCCCCACACGAGCAGGCCAGGCGCCTGGCGGCCGAGGGAGTTGCCACCGCCGACGGTCGCGTGCTGGGAGGCCCGTAGCGCCGAGCAATGCGCCTACCGGCGCACCTCCTCAGCCCGACCCGGCACCGGCCGACAGGACGAGCAGTGCCCCGTCGGCGCCGCTCGGTGCCGGCCCTCGAAGAGCCCAGGTGGACCGTGTTGACCGATCTCGACAGCCGCGACCCACTGACCTGGCTGAGCCGGATCCTGTGGCCCGATGGATCGTCGGCGATCGCGCCCGGCCGGCCAGCCGATGGAGTGGGGCCCGTGTGGTGGGCCTCGCCGTCGGCCCACCGACCCGAGATCCTCGTCCCGGCCGACTCACCGGCCGCCGCCAGGACAGCGGTCCGCCGCTATCACGACGGCTTCACCGCCCGCCGTCGACTCCGCAGCCTTCTCGCCGAAGGTCTGACCGCAGCCCGGCCACTGACCGGACCGGTGCTGCGGGCCAAGCTCGTCGGCGTCTCGGCGATCGACGGACCGGCCACCGACGCCGGCGTCAGCCGGGGCGTGATCGACGGCATCCGGGACCTGCTGGCTGTTCCTGACCTCGTGGTCGCCATCGGCCTGTCGACCCCCAAGTCCAACCAGAAACCGGTGCTCCAGCTGCTGGACGGCGACGGACGCTGCCACGGCTGGGCCAAGGTGGCGTGGAACGACAGGACGAACGCGCTGGTCGGCAACGAGGCCGACTGGGCCCGACGGAGCGGCCGACCGCCCCTGATCGTGCCCAGGCTGCTCCACGACGAGGAGGTGGCCGGTCGTCGAGTAGTCATCATCTCCGGCGTGAGCCCCCGCCGCCGACCGCAGCGCCGGCCGGACGCCCTGCCAGACCCGGCCGTCTTCCTGGCCGTGGCTGCGCTCGGCTCCGACCGAAGTGTCGAGATCACCGACTCGCCGTGGTGGCGGTCCGTCGAGGCGGGGCTCGGCGACGCCACGGACCGGGAGCGGCAGGCGGTGCGCGCCGCGAGGGAGTCATGCGTTGGGCTGCGGTTCCGGATCGGGGCCTGGCACGGCGATCTGACCCCGTGGAACCTCATGACCACGAGGGGCGGCGTCCAGCTGATCGACTGGGAGTTCGCCGCCGACGGCGTGCCCATCGGCTTCGACCTCTGCCACTTCCACACCCAGGTCGCCGCCGAGCTGAAGGGCCGCGATGCCTCAGCTGCGCTCGATCGCAGTGCCCGGCTCAGCCCCCAGGGACTGGCCGCTCTCGGCGTCGAGTCGGCGAACATCACCGCTCTGTGGCGGCTCTATCTCGTGGAGCTGGTCAGACGGCAAGTGACGCTCAGAGCCGGTGGCTTCCCGGCCGATCGTCTCACCGCCGGCCCGGCCGCCCTGACCAGGTTGGAACGCGTGCTGGGACTGGCGGGCGCCGTCGGTCCCGGTGAGGCGGCCCCGATCCAGATGGCGGTGAGCAGCCGATGAGCACGAGGGTCGTCAGCCGCTTCTCCCAGCACCCGGCGATGGCAGCGCCGGGCCTGCGATCGCTCAAGGAGGGCGGCAGGTGGTTCCGGGAGCGGGTGGCGCTCGTCACCTGGGAGCAGCGGGTGCTCCCGGACGTGATCCTCGCCGGCGTCCAGCGCAGCGGCACGACCGCGCTCTTCGAGGCCCTCTACCGGCTGCCGAACGTCGAGCGGCCCCGCCGGGGCAAGGGCTCCCACTACTTCTCCTACAACTACGTCCGCGGTTGGCAGTGGTTCCAGTCCCAGTTCCCGACGACGGCCTGGTCGAGGCGGGTCGAGGCGCGGGTCGGGCAACCGCTGTTCTGTTTCGACGCCTGCCCGTACTACCTGTTCCATCCCCTGGCGGTGGAGCGGATGGCCCAGGCCCTACCGGAGGCCAAGGTGATGGTCATGCTCCGGGATCCGGTCCGGCGGGCCGAGTCCCACTACCACCACTCGGTCAGCCACGGCCACGAGAACCTCGGCTTCGCCGAGGCGCTGGCTCGTGAGCCGGCCCGCCTGGCAGGCGAGATCGAGCGGATGGCGCGGGACTGGTCGTACTGGAGCCACAGCCACGAGCATCACTCGTACGTGGCCAAGGGCCGCTACGCCGAGCAGCTCGAGCGACTGTTCCGCTCCTACGACCGGGACCGGGTGATGGTGATCCAGTCCGAGGCCTTCTACCGGGATCCCACCGCCGTCCTGGCCAGGGTCACCGACTGGCTCGGGCTCCAGCCGATCTCCCTCGATCGACGGGACGACCGCAACGGGCATCGCTACGAGCGGATGGACGACGCGATGCGCCGGCACCTGATCGAGGTGTACCGCGAGCCGAACCAGCGCCTCTTCGAGCTGCTCGGCGAGCGCTACGACTGGCTCGACTGAGCGAGCCGGACCCGCTCGGGGAGGCTCGACCGCATGGTGACGATCGCCGCCAGTCGAGCGAGCTCCAGGTGGTGTCGGAGTCGCCACAGCAAGCCGCAGTGGATCGCCCCGCCGAGGCCGACGTGGGCCGCGACAGCCATCGGCCCGGTCCCCAGCAGCGCACGCAGCGCAACTCCGGTCGGGCCGTAGGCGACGGCGGCCGCTGCGGCGGCGAGGAGCACCGGCGGGCCGATGGCGTTGACCCGCTTCGTCCGCCAGACCCGACCAACCGCCAGCGCCCTGAGCACGATGCGGGACAGCGCCCAGGCCCAGGCCGCCCCGATGATGCCGAAGGTCGGCAGCAGGGTCACCGCGGCGGCCACCATCACGGCGAGCGCGATGGCGTGGTTGGCCAGCGATGCCACGCTGTCGCCGGTCATCGTCAGCAGCGTGTCGCCGATGCCGAGTCCGGTGACGACCAGGAACGCCAGGGACAGGACCACCACCAGCGAGGACGCCTCGGCGAACTCGGAGCCGAAGACGGAGAGCGCGGCCTCCGACCAGAGCGCGAGGCAGATGAACAACGGCCAGAGCAGCGTCACGTTCCACCCGGAGATGGTCCGCAGGACCCGTTGGGCCTCGCGATCCCGGCCCTGTCCGAACTGGGCGCTCAGCAGCGGGGCCATCGACTGGGCGGCGGCGATCATCATCAGCTGGCCGACGAGGATCAGCCGATTGGCCGCCCCGTACAGGCCGGCGCCGACCTCGCCGACGAAGACCGCGACCAGCAGGACGTCGAGGCGCTCGAGCATGGCCGACAGCAGGTCGGCCAGGGCCCGGGGCCCGGTGAACCGCCAGTAGTCACCGCGAACCGTCGCCGACCTGGATGGGCCGTCCACCGGATGGCGGTCCGCTCGACCGGCGACCCGGCGCCGGACCCTGGCGATCCGACGAGCCAGCCACAGCCCGATCGAGCCCATCGTCAGCGCACTGGACGCAGCCCAGGCCAGGGCCAGGGGCCAGACGCTGTCGGTGAGCACGATCACCGCCAGGACCGCCAGCAGCTGACTCGTCGGCCGGATGACCTGACCGATCAGCACGGCCGGTCGCATGGTGGCGAACCCCCGGCTGGCCCCGAACATGGCTTGACTGAGGGCGAACGTCGGCACGGCCAGAGCCAGGATCCGCAACATCGTGGTGGCCGCCGAACGGGCCTCGGGCTCGCTGGTCAACAGACCGCTGAGGGTCGGTGCCACGAGCAGGCCGGCACCGGCCAGTACGAGCGCCACCGACCCCGACGCGAGGAGAGCGGTTCTGATCACGCCCGGGATCTCACGCTCCCGGCCGTCGCTGCGGAAACGGGAGATGAAGTAGGTCAGGCTCGATTCAGCCCCCAGACGGGCCCCATTGGCCGCCAGGGTGAACGCTGCGGTCGCGGCGAAGAACAGACCGGCCCCCGCCCCGCCGTAGGTGTTGGTGACCACGCCGACCGTGACGAAGCTGACGACCGCACCGACGACCGCCCCGACCAGGTTCGCTGCGGTGCCCCTGGCCGCCCCGGTCACCGACGCCGATTCCGGGCCCGGGTCGTCCGGCCGATCGATGGCGGTGGGCGGACCGGCTGCGACCGGGCGGTCGGCGATCGGCCTGGTCACCGTTGAGTGGCCTCCTCGGCCGAGTTGGGCCAGGTGGCGATGGCAGCAGCGGCCACCATGATGAAGAGCTGGTGTGGCAGGTGACCGTAGATCGGGAGCTGCAGGAGGCCGATCAGCAGCGACACCTTGGCCCAGTGGGGCACCGGATCGTTCGCCGTCGCCCGCCGGAACGCCGCAACGAAGAACCCGACGTACAACCCGGCGCCGAGGAAGCCGTGGGCGAACAGGACCGCCCAGAGCTGGCCGTGGGTCCCCAGCGGCGGCCCCTCCGGGTCGGCCGGATTCGGTCGCGTCGACCCGTGGCCGATGATCGGTGAGCTGGCCGCCCCCTCGATCGTCTCGAGGTAGAGCGTCGCCCTGGTCTCGTTGCTGTCCGCCGATCTGGCGGCCAGCTGCTGGGCGGACGAGTCGAGCACCCCGCTCGACAGCGCAACGGTGGCGCCCAGGCCGAACGCCAGCGCCAGTGCGACGACCGGGACGGCGGTTCGCTCGGTCCTGGCGTAGCGCACCGCGCCGTAGCCGAGGCCCACCGCCAGGGTGAGCCACGAGCCCCGGTTCAGGCCGACGGCGAAGGGCACCAGACCGGACAGCAGGAGCGGGACGAGCACGAACCGGGGGATCCCTACCCGCCGGTCGTGGATCGCGGCGACCACGAACGGGGTCAACAGGGCGAGGCTGGAGCCCCAGGCGTTCGTGTAGGCGAAGGGAGCCGCAGGCCGGTAGAGGATCACGTCCCGGAATCGGAAGAGCTGGATCTCCGACACCTGGGGCCTGATCAGCCGGTCGACGAGGTCGTTGTCGCCGAGGCCGGCCGGCAGCAGCTTCGCAACCGGGGTCGACCAGTCGAGCTCGGGGGCCAGCACCGACAGGTACCCGCCGGCCACCAGCAGCGCGAACAGCAGGACGAGCGACCACACGAGGATCGGCCGGCTCGACCGCCGTCGATACCGGCCGAGGTAGACGTAGCCGATGAGTGCTGCCAGGTACCACGAGGACCGGAGCGCGTAGATGGCGATGCGTCCGGGTGTGTCGAGCTGGACGGCCGAGGCTGCCACGACGGCGAGGAAGAGGGCGAACAGCACGGTGCCCGGTGGCAACCGCACCGGCCGGTGCCTGATGAGCCACAGCGCCATCGGAACGGCCATCACCAGGTGGTGGACCGGTGCCAGCCCAACGGCCCAAGCCAGGGGATACCCGGCGATGAGGAGGCCGAAGGCCCGACCGTCGTGCTCCTCGACCACCGATGTGTCCCCGCTGCTGCGCGCAACCGGGGTGCCCGGCCCGCTGCGGATATCCGACCGGCGGGCGGTGGCGGTCACCTGCCCGGCGTGCTGCTCGCCGTTCCCTGCGGCTGCTCGGCGGTGAGCATCGACGAGAGCAGCTCGAGGGTCGGCGCCGGCAGGGCAGCCAAGCGCGCTGCCAGCTCGGGGCTGGCAGGCTTGCCGGGTGGCAACCCGGTGCCGACGATGAGCCCATCGACCAGGTTCGCCATGGCCGGCACCAGCCGGGTGTCGTAGACCGAGCCGGCAACCAGCAGGATCGAGTGATACTCGGCCTTGGCGTCCCTCAGGAGCCGCTCGAACGGCGGCCCGGTCAGCGCTGCCGCGGTCATGGCCGTCGCGGCGCCGACCGTCAGGGCGTGGAGTCCGTCGAGGCCCGGCAGCGGACGGACGGCGTTGCGCAGGGGCACCTCACCGCCGAGCACCTCGGCCAGCCCGGGAGTGATGTCGACCCCGAGCAGGGCGTGGAGCATCGGCTCGTCGAGCACCACGTCGATCATCAGCACCCGAGCCCCGAGGGCCTGCAGCTTGTCGGCGAGATCGAAGCCGATGGCCAGCGCGGGCCCGGCGTTCTCCTCACCGACGCTCAGCGCCACGACCGGGCCGACGGCCCCGAGCTGTCGGAGCTCGTCGAGGACACCGTGCATGCTGGTGGTGGTGATCAGCGAACCGGTCCCGGCGCCGGTCTCCGGGTCGGTGTCGAGTCCGTGCCCCGACGGCGGACCGGCCAGTGCTGGCGGCACGGGACCGGCTCCGGGGGCCGCCGCATCGGCCAGGTCACCGGCCTCTGGCTCGCCCTGTGGCGTCGACGGCGGCTCGGAAACTGGCGGCTGGGATGCTGGCGGCCTTGATGCTGGCGGCCTTGATGAGGGCGGCTGGGATGCTTGCGGCTGGGATGCTGGCCGGTCCGGCGCCGGCCGCTGGGATGCTTGCGGCTCGGATGCTGGCGGCGTGGATGGGGGCGGCTCGGATGCTGGCGGCTGGGATGCTGGCGGCGTGGATGGGGGCGGCTCGGATGCTTGCGGCTGGGATGCCGGCCGGTCCGGCGCCGGCCGCTGGGATGCTGGCGGCTCGGATGCCGACGGCTCGAGCGCCGGCTTGTCGGGCGAGCGGACCTCGGACGACGGCGGCTCCGGCGAGAGCAGCTCGGGCGAGCGGATCTCGGCCGAGGGGACACGGGGCAGCGGGATCTCGGGCTCGTTGTGGCTGGCCGATGCCGATCCGTTGGCCAGGGCGTCACGCCCGTATGTCGTCACGATCCCGAGCGCCAGGCCGCCGATGGCGGCGCTCACGAGGATCTGGAGCAGGCCGAGACCGTTCGGGGAGTCGGGCGGCACCGCCCTGTCGAGGACCTTGGTGGTGTCGATCGTGAGGCTCGAGAGGTCGGCCAGTGCCGTTTGCTGGGCCGTCAGCTCGCGCTCGATGGAGCTCCGCTCCGCCGTGAGCACGGCACGGCTCGAGCTGGCTTCGTCGGTGGCGGCCAGCCGGGAGTCGACTTCGGCCAGCCGCTCCCGGAGGATCGTGATCCGACCGTTGATCGCCGTCTCGGCCGCCACCTTGTTGCCACTGGCCAGCTCCGAACGGAACGCCAGGTAGGCCGTGGCGAAGGCGTCGGCCCCGGCCTGGGCGACCTCGGGCGACGAAGCGGTGAACGAGATGTCGAGGATTCTGGATTCCTCGGTGGTCCCGGCCGTCACGTCGTCGACCAAGCCCTCGGCATCGACGTCGATCGACTGCGACGCCAGTTCCGCTGCGACAGCGCTCGCCACCGCCTGAGAGGTGGCGATGCGGATCTCGGTGGCCATGTGGACGTTGCCCTCGTCGCTGCCCAGGGCGGCGCTGGGGTCGGTCGAGATCGGGGCGATCAACATCGACGTGGTCGAGGTGTAGCGCTTCGGCAGGGCCAGAGCCGCCACGATGCCGAGGCCGAGCGCCACCACCGTGATCGTCGAGATCATCGCTCGGCGAGCGATGATCGGCCGGACGTAGTCAGCGAGCGGTGTGGTCTGTTGCGCGGTCATCCGGCCCTCGTCTCCTCGGCCGAGCGCCGAGCGTTTCTTCCACAAGGGGTCGGAACGGACGATGAGCGGCTTTAGTGGCGTGCGCCGCCAGACGCCCGGGGGCCGGGCTGCCCGTCAGGGCGATGCGATGTCGGCCAGGGTGGCCAGGAACCGGTCGTTCTCGGTCGGCGTCCCGATCGTGACCCGGATCCCGTCACCGGAGAACGGCCTGGTGACCACCCCCCGCCGCTCGAGCTCCACGTAGATCTCGTCCGTCCGCTCGGCCGTGGCCAGGTACACGAAGTTGGCCTCGGCCGGCGGCAGCTTCCAGCCGGCCTGCGTCAGCTCGGTGATCACTCGGGCCCGCTCGTCGAGGATCTGATCGACCTTCGGCTGGATCTGGTCGAGCGACGCGAGCGCGGCCAGCGCCCCGGCCTGGGCCAGGTTGTTGACCGCGAACGGGATGAGGATCTTGTCGATCTGGGCCACGATCTCGGGATCGGTTATGGCGTAGCCGACCCGGAGCCCGGCCAGTCCGTAGGCCTTGGAGAACGTCCTGGTGACCACCAGGTTGCGATGAACCGGCAACAGCTCGGCGACGGGGTCTCCGAGCTCCGGGTCGGCGAACTCCCGGTACGCCTCGTCTACGAGCACGACCACGTCGTCGGGAATCGACGAGAGCAGCGTTGCGAGCTCCGCGGACGAGACAGCGGTCCCCGTTGGGTTGTTCGGCGTGGCCAGCAGGATCAGCTTCGTCCGGTCGGTGACCGCCGCAGCCACGGCCTCGAGGTCGAAGCGGTGATCGACGAGCGGCGGATTGACGGGGACGGCCCCCATCATCTTCACGCACACCGGATAGGCCTCGAACGACAGCCAGGGGTAGACGGCCTCATCGCCCGGATCGAGGTAGGTCAGGCACAGCTGCTGGAGGAGCCCCACCGACCCGCAGCCGACCGTGACCCGCTCCTGCGGCACCCCGATCCAGCGGGCCAGGGCCGATCGGAGCTCGGTGGCCCGATGGTCACCGTAGCGGTTGACGCCGGTGGCGGCCTCCCTGATCGCTGCGGCCACGGCCGGCACCGGCTCGAAGGGGTTCTCGTTCGAGGCCAGCTTGATGGCATCGACGATGCCGTGCTCGCGCTCAGCCTGGGCTGCTCCCTTGCCCGGTCGATAGGGGGCCAGGCCCGAGATCGCCGAACGGACGTTGCCGATTCCCATCGGCTCACGCTATCGAGCCACCCCGTCGAATCGGGAGCCAGCGGCGACGTCGGGCAGGGTCGACGGACCCTATTTCCGGCGCCGGAGACGGCGAACCTACCTCGACAGCAGAAAAATGCTAGGTTTTCGGTGTGAAATTCCTTTGCGGTCGGCCGGGATGCGGTAAGGAGTCAACCGCGACCCTCCAGATTGACGCTCCATCGACAACCGTGTCGCTGGTCGATCCTCGAATCAGTCGGGACGGCGTGCCGCTCTGCGCCCGCCACGCCGACGCCACCACCCCGCCGGTGGGGTGGACCATGAACGATCTGCGCAGTCGCAACCGTGCGCTCAGCGCAGTTCCGGACGAGGGGACCGCGCCCACCACCACGCCACCCCGCGTCCGTCCGGAGAGCGAGGCGGCGGCCTCCCGGCGCATGTCGCGCCGCCAGTCGATCGTCGATCGGGCCCGCCAGACCGAGCCGGAGGTCGCAGCTCCGGCCCCGGGCGACCACAAGTTCAAGAGCTCCCGTCCCGCCCCCGACGAAGCGGATGCCCCAGCCGCGACGACCCCCGCTGCCGAGACAGCCGGGTCGGCCAAGCCCGATGGCTCCGATGCGGGCCCGTCCACCCGCCCGAGCCGTCGCCGTGACGTCGCCGAGGAGGTCGAGGAGACCGAAGACCGGTTCCCCTGGCACTTCCAGTTCGACGACGACGAGCCGGAGGAGCTGCACGCCTCCAGCCCGCTGCTGTCACGGGCTTTCCGGGCCACCATCGGCTGAGACCGGCGCACCCGGCGCACTCGCTCGGGCCGCCCGATCTCGCCCGCTCACCCCGGCCTGCTCACTCCGAGTCGTAGGCGTCCAGCGGCGGACACGAGCAACTGAGGTTGCGGTCGCCGTGGGCGTTGTCGATCCGACCCACCGGGCAGAAGTACTTGTCGGTGGCCATGCCGGGTAGCGGGAATGCGGCCTCGGTCCGGCTGTAGGGCCGATCCCAGGGCTCGGCCGCCAGCACTTCGGCGGTGTGGGGAGCGTGGCGCAGGACGCTGTCCTCTGCCACCACCTGGCCGGCAGCGACGGCGTCGATCTCGCCCCTGATGGCGATCATGGCGTCGCAGAAGCGGTCCAGCTCACGGAGGCTCTCGGACTCCGTCGGTTCGATCATCAGCGTGCCCGCCACCGGGAACGACATCGTCGGGGCGTGGAAGCCGTAGTCGGCGAGCCGTTTGGCGATGTCGTCGTTGCCGATCCCGCTGGCCTGCTCGATCGGCCGGATGTCGATGATGCACTCGTGGGCGACGAGGCCGGCCTCTCCGCTGTACAGGACCGGGTAGTGGTCCTTCAGCCGGTGGGCGATGTAGTTGGCCGACAGCACCGCTCCCTCCGTGGCTCGCCGGAGGCCCTCGGGCCCCATCATCTGGATGTACATCCACGAGATCGGCAGGATGCCGGCCGATCCCCACGGGGCGGCTGACACGGCGCCGGTCTCGCCGGCCACCGGGTCGGGGATCACGGGGTGGCCGGGCAGGTAGGGGGCGAGGTGCTCGCCGACCGCCACCGGCCCGACGCCGGGTCCGCCACCGCCGTGGGGGATGCAGAACGTCTTGTGGAGGTTGAGGTGGCTGACGTCCGAGCCGAATTTGCCCGGCTTCGCCACCCCGACCAGCGCGTTGAGGTTGGCACCGTCGGTGTAGACCTGACCGCCGGCGTCGTGGATCATGGCGCAGACCTCGCCGACGGTGTGCTCGTACACGCCGTGGGTGGACGGGTACGTGATCATCAATGCGGCCAGCCGATCCCGGTTGGCGTCGATCTTCGCCGCCAGGTCGTCGAGGTCGATGTTGCCGGAGTCGTCGCAGGCGACGACCACCACCGTCATGCCGGCCAGCACCGCGGAGGCGGCGTTCGTCCCGTGGGCCGAGGCCGGGATGAGGCAGACGGTCCGGTCGGTCTCCCCGCGAGCCAGCTG
>JAHELU010000139.1 GCA_024644005.1 Acidimicrobiales bacterium
GATTCGGTTCGGCTGGCGGATGGCTGCCGTCGGATCGAGTACGACGAAGCCCTCACCGACCGGGTCGGCCGGTCCGGTGAAGCGGAGCTCGATCTCGTCGACCGCCTCCTCGACCACGGACTGTTCGGCCGGTTCAGAGGCGTCGAACCCGGTGTGGGCGCCGGCCGTGGCGGCGGGCAGTGTCACCGATGCAGCCAGCAGCAGCATCCCGATGACCGTCTGGAGAATGTGCTTCAAGGGCGACCCACCTCTCGCCGATGACGAGAGCCTCTCACCGCAATGCGGTGGTTGCTGGCCGCGCCATCATAGAGGGATGGCTTGTCGCCGATGCACGGAAATGGCGAATTGCTCAGGATCCGGTCTCCCCGAAGCCGGGCTGGCGATCCAGGCCCGGTACGGCGGCGGCCAGTCGATCCGGGCTAGTCGACCCCGACCGTGGCGAACTGCTCCAGCGCCTCGAGGGCGTCCGATCCGTAGACCGCGGCCGAGCCGCCGCCCATCAGGATCGCAACGCCGATCGCCTCCTCGACCTCGGCCTGGGTGGCACCGGCCCGGACCGCATCGTGGGTGTGGAACGCGATGCAGCCGTCGCAGTGGGTGGCGATGGCGATCGCCAGCGCGATGAGCTCCTTCGTCTTGGCCGGCAGGGCCCCATCGATCACGGCCGCCCGGTGCATCTTGGCGAATCCGGCCATCACGTCCGGATTGGCACCACGCAGCCGGCGAAAGCCCTCGTTCAGTTCCCGATGCCGGTCGACGTAGTTGGTAGCCATGGACCCAGTCCACCTCAGCGCCGGCGCCGATTGCAGAGTCCAAGGTCCTGAGGTGGACCAGCCGAAGGCCAGCTGATCAGGGACCTTGGACTCTAACCACGTAGCGGCCCCCAGGATGGAGTGGAACAATGGCTCCGGTTCCTCCTCCCCAGCTCGCGGACTACGATGACCTTCGCCGGACATTCGACTGGGAAGCCGAGGCCCGCCAGCTCGACGGCCTCCCGAACGACCGAGGCCTCAACATCGGGCACGAGGCGGTGGACCGCCACGTCCTCGACGGGAACGGTGATCGGGTGGCGATCCGGTGGAATCCCCGTCGCGGCGATCCCGTCGACATGACCTACGAGCAGCTGTGGCGACGAACGAACCGCTTCGCCAACGTGCTGGCCCGGTTCGGCGTCGACGAGGGCGGCGGCGTCGCCACCCTGACCGGGCGGATCCCCGACCTGTACGTGGCGGCCCTCGGCACCCTCAAGGCCGGCTCGGTCTACACGCCGCTGTTCTCTGCGTTCGGTCCCGGACCGATCAAGCAGCGCATCGATCTCGGGTCGATCGACGTGCTCGTGACGACGGCCAGGCTCTTCTCGAGGAAGGTGGCGCCGATCCTGGACGAGCTCGCCTCGATCCGCCACGTGCTGCTGGTGGGGGACGAGTCGTTCGAATCGGACGATCCCAGGGTCGAGAATCTCGAGCCCCTGCTCCAGGCGGCAGGTGAGGAGTGGACGATCCCCGCCACCGACCCTGAAACGCCGGCCCTGCTCCACTTCACGAGCGGCACCACCGGAGCACCGAAGGGCGTCGTCCACGTCCACCAGGCCGTGGTGACCCACTACGCCAGCGGCCGCTACGTGCTCGACCTGCGCCCGGAAGACATCTTCTGGTGCACCGCCGACCCCGGGTGGGTGACCGGCACCTCGTACGGCATCATCTCGCCACTGACCCACGGGGTGACCAACATCGTGGACGAGGGCGAGTTCGACGCCGAGCGCTGGTACTCGATCATCGAAGCCAACGAGGTCGATGTCTGGTACACGGCCCCGACCGCCATCCGGATGATGATGCGGGTGGGGGACGACGCGGTCCGTCGCCACGACCTGTCGAGCCTGCGGGTGATCGCCAGCGTCGGTGAGCCCCTCAACCCGGAAGCGGTCCGGTGGGGTGAGGACGTGTTCGGCATGCCCATCCTCGACAACTGGTGGCAGACCGAGACCGGCGGCATCATGATCGCCAACTACCGGTCGCAGCCGGTCCGTCCCGGCTCGATGGGCCGGCCACTGCCGGGCGTCGATGCCACCATCCTGCAGCGGGACGCCGAAGGCGAGATCGCCCTCGACGCTGCCGGCCGTCCGGTGGAGATCGATGATCCAGGGAGCTCCGGCGAGCTGGCGGTCCGGGTCGGCTGGCCCTCGATGTTCCGGGAGTACCTCAACCAGCCGGAGCGCTACGAGCGCTGTTTCGTCGACGGCTGGTACTGCTCTGGGGACCTGGCCCGGCGCGACGCCGACGGGTACTTCTGGTTCGTCGGTCGGGCCGACGACGTGATCAAGTCGGCCGGGCACCTGATCGGGCCCTTCGAGGTGGAGTCTGCCCTCATCGAGCACCCGGCGGTCTCCGAGGCCGGCGTGATCGGCAAGCCACACGAGACGATGGGTGAGCTCGTCAAGGCGTTCGTCACCCTGGCCAGGGGGTTCGAGGACACCGATGCGGTCCGCAGCGAGCTGTTGGCTCACGCCCGGCGCAGCCTCGGTTCGGCGGTCGCCCCCCGGGAGATCGAGATCGTCGACGCCCTGCCCCACACCCGCAGCGGCAAGATCATGCGGCGCCTGCTCAAGGCGCGGGAGCTGGGGCTCGACGAGGGCGACCTGTCGACGCTGGAGACCCCGGCAGGCCAGGCCGCGGCCGAGGTGTCGCCATGACCGCAGCGCTCCCGGCGATCGAGACCACGGTCCGCCTCCTCGGCGACATGATACGGATCCGGGTGATGGAGGAGCGCTGCGCAGAGCTCTACCAGCAGACGAAGATCCGGGGCTTCCTCCATCTCGCCATCGGCGAGGAGGCGGTGTCGACCGGCGTCGTCAGTCGGCTACAGCCGGACGATGCCGTTGTCGCCACCTACCGGGAGCACGGCCATGCACTCGTCAAGGGGATCGATGCGGCCCGCATCATGGCCGAGATGTACGGCAAGGTCGAGGGTTGCAGCGGCGGCCGAGGCGGGTCGATGCACCTGTTCGACGCCGACCACCGGTTCTACGGCGGGAACGCCATCGTCGGCGGTCATCTGCCGCTGGCGGTGGGCCTCGGGCTGGCCGACGACATGCTCGACGGGCACCGGGCCACCGCCTGCTTCTTCGGCGAAGGAGCGATGGCAGAGGGCGAGTTCCACGAGGCGATGAACCTGGCCGCCCTGTGGGACACGCCGACCCTGTTCGTGTGCGAGAACAACCTCTACGCGATGGGGACCTCGCTGGAGTCGAGCGAGTCCGAGACCAATCTCGCCGTCAAGGCCGCGGCCTACAACCTGCCGGCCTGGTCGGTCGACGGCATGGACGTGGTGGCTGTGGCCGAGGCGACCGACCGTGCGCTCACCTCGATCCGGGGCGGCGGCGGGCCGGTGTTCCTCGAAGCCAAGACCTACCGATTCCGGGCCCACTCCATGTTCGACCCCGACCTCTACCGCTCGAAGGACGAGATCGAGCGCTGGAAGGAGCGGGATCCGATCGTCACGTTCACCGACCGGTTGATCGAAGCCGGCCACATCGACGCAGAGGGCATCGAACAGCTGTGGGCCGGAGCCAGAGCCGAGATGGACGATGCGGTGGCGTTCGCCGAGGCGGGGACCTGGGAGCCGGTCGAGCGCCTGACGACGAACGTGTACCGCCGGACACCATCGAGCGGCCACCCGGCCCCCGAGACCGAGAGGGGACAGGTGTGACCGACACGATCACGTATCGAGACGCCCTCCACGACGCCCACCGGGAGGCCCTGGAGGCCGACGACCGGGTGCTCGTGATGGGTGAGGACGTCGCAGACTACGGCGGCACCTACGCCGTGACGAAGGGGCTGCACGAGGAGTTCGGCCGGGCCCGGGTGCGCAACACGCCGCTGTCGGAGTCCGGCTTCGTCGGCGCCGGGATCGGGGCCGCCCTCGGCGGACTGCGGCCCATCGTCGAGGTCATGACGGTCAACTTCAGCCTCCTGGCCCTCGATCAGATCGTGAACACCGCCGCCACCTACCTCCACATGTCGGGTGGTCAGTTCAACGTGCCGGTGGTCATCCGCATGGCGACGGGAGCAGGCCGGCAGCTGGCGGCCCAGCACTCCCACAGCCTCGAGGCCTGGTACGCCCACGTGCCGGGCCTCCGTGTGGTGGCACCGGCCACGGTCACCGACGCCCGCTGGATGCTGGCGTCCGCCCTCGACGATCCCGATCCGGTCATCATGTTCGAGCACGCAGCGCTCTACGCATCGAAGGGAGAGCTGTCGGACGGCGGTGGCCCGGTCGACCTCGACAGGGCCGCCATTCGCCGACCGGGCTCCGACATCACGATCTGCGCCTGGGGCGGCACGTTGTCGAAAGCGCTGGAGGCGGCCGAGGAGCTGGGCTCCGATGGCATCGAGGCCGAGGTCATCGACCTCAGGACCTTGCGTCCGCTCGACGACGCCACGATCGTCCAGTCGGTGATGCGGACCAATCGAGCGGTGGTCGTCGACGAGGGCTGGCGGTCGGTGGGGCTCTCGGCGGAGATCTCGGCCCGGATCACGGAGCAGTGCTTCTACCACCTAGACGCTCCGGTCGGTCGGGTGTGCAGCGCCGAGGTGCCGATCCCGTATCCGAGCCACCTCGAACAGGCTGCGTTGCCCCAGGTCCCCGCCGTGGTGGCCGCTGCGAAGGCGGCCATGAACCGGTGACCGTCGCAGTCCCGGAGGGCCTGCTCTGCGAGTTTCGCCTGGCGGCGAAACGTCGTCCGCTGGAGTCTTGCGACCGTCGCAGTCCCGGAGGGCCTGCTCTGCGAGTTTCGCCTGGCGGCGAAACGTCGTCCGCTGGAGTCTTGCGTATGGGATCGGAAGGTGGACCGGGGTGAGTGACCCGATCGAGTTCGTCATGCCCTCGCTCGGGGCCGACATGGATGAGGGGACGATCACCGAGTGGATGGTCGGCCCAGGCGACGCCGTCGAGCGGGGTGACATCGTGGCGATCGTCGAGACCGACAAGGCCGATATCGACATCGAGGTCTGGCACAGCGGCCGGGTGGCCGAGATCCTGGTCCCGCCGGGCCGGCTCGTGCCGGTGGGAACGCCGCTGGCCATGCTGGACGTGACCGACGGCGAGGCGATACCGCCGGCCCCGGTCGCGGCGGCCGCCCCGGCAGAGGCGACGGCCCCCGCCACGACATCGCCGCCGCCTGCCCCGCCGCCGCCTGCCCCGCCGCCGCCTGCCCCGCCGCCGTCGGCTCCGGACATGGTGGCGATCACCTCGCCTCCCACGAGGCACGGCCCCACGTCCTACGGTGCCGGGGACTCACCGGCTACCGGTGACGACGGGGCCCCGGCCAGCCGGATCGCCGCTTCGCCGTTGGCCCGCCGGCTGGCTGGCGAGCGTGGGATCGACCTGAGCACGCTGTCCGGCTCCGGCCCCGACGGTGCGATCACCGCTCAGGACCTCGCGGCGGTCTCCGCTCGGCCTCGACCCGTGCAGCCGGAACCCGACCGGCCGAAACGGGATCCCGCGGAGCGGATGCGCCGGGCGATCGCAGATCTGATGGCCCGGTCCAAGCGAGAGATCCCCCACTACTACCTGGCAGCCGACATCGATCTCGAGGCAGCTTCGATCTGGCTGGAGGCGGCGAACGCCGAGCGGCCGGTCAAGGATCGCATCCTCCCGGCCGCGGTGCTGCTCAAGGCGGTTGCGCTCGCTGCGGCCGAGCACCCGAACTTCAACGGGTTCTGGCTCGACGGGCGATTCCAGCCAGGAGACGGCGTCCACCTCGGCGTCGCCGTCTCGCTCAGGGGCGGCGGACTGGTGGCGCCGGCCCTCCACGATGCCGACCAGCTCTCGATCCCGGATCTGATGGTCGGCCTGCGGGACGTCGTGGCCAGGGCCCGGTCCGGACGGTTGCGTGGCTCGGAGATGTCCGACCCCACACTGACGGTCAGCAACCTCGGCGATCGTGGGGTCGAAGTGGTCAACGGGGTGATCTACCCGCCTCAGGTATCGCTCGTCGGCCTCGGTCGGATCTCCACCCGCCCGGCCGTGGTCGACGGCGAGATCGTCGCCCGGCGGCTGGTGACGGCCACCCTGGCCGCCGACCATCGAGCCACCGACGGTCAGTTGGGGGCGCGCTTTCTCAACACCATCGCCAAACTCGTTCAAGAACCGGAGAAGCTATGACAAACGAAGAGGCTGCACGCGTGATCGTCGACGCGATCGAGGCGGTGGCGGCGGACGCCGACCCGCGCGAGGTGGACCCGACCGAGGACATCTGGTACGCCCTCGATCTCGACTCGATGGATCAGCTCAACGTGATGATCGCCATCGGCGACAGGACCGGTATCGAGGTTCCGGAGGCCGACTACCCGAAGCTCCAGAGCCTGGCCGACATGACCGCCTATCTCGCGGGGGTGGTGACCCCCAAGGGGTGAGCGATCTCCGGGTCAGTCCTCGTCGGCGTCGGCATCGGGGCAGGGGATCACCGCAACCGGGCAGTGGGCGTGATGGACCACGTAGGTGCTGACGGAGCCGAGCAGGAGACCCCGGAATCCGCCGTACCCCCGGCTGCCGACCACCAGCAGATCGGCGTCCTCCGAGCAGTCGATGAGCATCGGGCCGGGGTGGCCGGACCGGACATCGGTCTGGATGGTCGGACCGTCATCGCCGACGTCGATCTCGGCGACGATCTCCTTCACCAGCTGATGGGCCGCCACCTCGAAGTCGGCGAGACTGCTCACCGGTATCTCCAATCCGGACACCGCCGGCAGCTTCCAGGCGTGGGCGATCACGATCGTGTCATCGGGCGCAGCATGATCGAGCGCCCAGTCGAGGGCTGCACGGGCCGACTCCGATCCGTCAACGGCAACGATGATCTTCTCCATGGCGTCATCGTCGTCCGGCCCTGGTCGGTCGGCCAGGGCCTTTCGTCATGTTGGGGGACTTTCGGCTCTAACGGCCCGTCGCCGCAGAGCGTTCGATGGAGTCGGGGCCAGGGCCTACAGTCACCGGTCACCGTCGCTGTTTCGGTGACCCAGCACACACCCGTCGGAAAGGAACATGACGATGAGCAGCAATCCACCAACCGCACCGGCCATCGAGCTCGACAGGACCGTCACGGAGATCGTCGTTCCGGTCGGCGGTGGCGCCACCCACGACCGGGCCATGCCGGTCGCCGCCTGGCTGTCGGAGCTGTGGCAGGTGCCGATCCGCCTGATCCACGTCTCGGACTCCATCAGCTCGGCCGATCCCGATCTCGATGAGGTCGTAGACGCCATCAGGTCCTGGCACCCGGAGCTGCCCATCGAGCCTCGTCACGTCTACGGCGACGATCCGGCGGTGGCCATCGCCGGCGCTCTGGAGGCGCATTCCCTCGCCGTGCTGTCGACCGAGCACGCCGATGGCTGGAGCTTCAAGGACTCGGTGGCCGAGGCCGTGGTCGACAGCGCCGGACTGCCGGTCATCCTGGTCGGTCCCGAGGCCAAGACGGTGAACCGGGGTGGGGACGTGGTGGTCGGCATCGACGGCTCGGCTGCGGCCCAGGCCGCCCTCGCTCCGGCCGTCGAGCTGGCGAAGGGGCTCGGCCGTCAGCTGTGGTTGGTCCAGGTGATGCCCGAGCCGGAGCCCGGCGACGCCGAGCTCCACCCCGAGGTCGGCCTCCGGCTCCAGGAGCTGGTCGACGGGCTCGACCCCGTCGTCGGGGCTCGCTGGGAGATCATCCACGGCAACGACCCCGTCGCCTCCATCGGCAGCTTCGCGGCGAGACACGAGGTCTCCTTCCTCGTGGCCGGCATGCGGAGCAGGAGCGACGAGACCCGGACCTCGATGTGCAGCATCACGATGGGGCTGGTCAGCAAGGCCACGAGCCCTGTCCTGGTCATCCGATCCGAGCCGACGCCGGTGATCGGGTCGTCTTGAGCGGTGGGCCGTGAGTCTCGTCCGGACGTCGCCGGTGGTGCCGCTGCTCGAGCGCCTTCGGGTGCGCTGGACGGCGGCCGTCGTCGTCGGCGAGCTGGTCGGGTTCCTCCCACTGGCCATCGTCGGTGTCGCACTCGTCTCGCTCGGGGCCGCTGATCCGCTGCTCGTGATCGGCCTGACGGCAGCCGGGGCCTTGGAGGGCGCGGCCATAGGCACCACCCAGTCCCGCGTGCTGTCCGGCTACTGGCCCGGGCTCGTCCGCCGCGACTGGATCGTGGCCACCGCCACGGCCGCGAGCTTGGCCTGGTTCGTCGGCATGGGCGGGAGCGCGCTCGCCGGATTGGATCGCGTGCCGGTTGCGCTGGCCGTCGCCGTGGTCGTGCCCTGCTCGGTCCTGGCCCTGGGATCGATGGGGTACCTGCAGTGGCGGGTCCTGCGGCCGCTGGTCCCGGCGTCGATCCGCTGGGTACCGGTCACGGCCGGCGCTTGGCTGGTCGGTGTCCTCGTGCCGGTGATAGCGCTCTCGGTGGTTCCCGACCGGTGGCCGCCGGCCGGTCATGTCGCCGTGGCCGTTCTGGCTGCGGCGGCGATGGGGGTGATCGTCGGCACCATCACCGGGCGGACGCTCGAGCAGTTCGCCGCCGATGGTCTCGGGTCCACGGCGTCGTCGATCGACTCGGCGTCGCTCGATCGCCGGATCGAGCGCGTGGAGGAACGGTTCGTCCTGGCGGTCAAGTTCCTGTGGACCGTCGTCACCTGCTTCGTCGTGGAGAGCCTGATCTTCGGCCTCGCAGCCCTGCCGACGGTGCTGTTCTTCCAGTGGCACCTCGGTTTCGACCTCGGGCCTCGCCCGCTCCGGCTGTTCCTGCTGGCCGCAGCGCTCGTCCCGGCCTACATCATCTTCGCCCTGCTGTTCATGCTGCTGTCCGCCGAGGCGGCCCGGCTGCTCGGCTGGCGACCGCCGCAGTCGGCCGAGCTCGCCATCGCCGAGCTGCCGATCGGGCTCAGGGACTGGGCCCGCTACGCCATCATGAGCCACCTCGTTCACGTACTGGTCGGGGTGATGTTCCGCTCGACCCCTGTGTGGGTCTGGTACATGCGGCGAAACGGGGCCACGATCGGCAAGCACGTGTGGATAAACAGCCTCCAGGTCGGCGACGACTGCCTGCTCGACTTCGGTGACGAGGTGGTCATCGGGGCCGGGGTCCACCTGTCGGCCCACACGGTCGAGGACGGTGTGCTTCGGCTCGCCCCTGTCCGCCTCGGCCGTGGCACGACCGTCGGCGTGGGATCCCACGTCGGCATCGGTGTGACCACAGGGGAGCGCACCCAGATCGGATCCATGTCCGTCGTGCCGAAGCACGCCGTGCTGGAGGGTCATCGCACGTATGTCGGGATCCCGGCCAGGCCGATCGGACCGCCGGGCGACGAGCAGTGGGCCCGACCGTGAGCCCGGCCGACCCTGTCCGGGTCCCGTCGGAGGTCGACGGGTCCGCCGATGATGCCCCCGAACGTCATCTCCGCGATCTCATCGATCCCTCGACCGACACCGTGGTCCTCGTCCCCGGCCTCGACGGGACCGCTGAGCTGTTCTACCGCCAGGCCCCCTTGCTGGCCAGCTCCTTCAATGTGGTGGCCTTTCCCCTGCCCGACAAGCGGCAGGCCACGATGCACGACCTGATCGACGATCTCGTCGTCCTGATCACCGAGGTCAGCAACGATCCGGTGATCCTGTGCGGGGAGTCCTTCGGCGGGGCGTTGAGCATGAGCCTGGCGCTGCAGCGGCCCGATCTGGTGGAAGGGCTCGTGATCGTCAATTCGTTCCCCTACCTCGACAATCGGATCGAGCTGGCCATCGCCCCTCGGGTCATCAAGCTCGTCCCGTGGGCCGCCATGCCGTTCATCCGGCGCTTCACCGAGTTCCGGCTCCACAGCGCCCACGTGCTGGACGAGGACCTCAGGGAGTTCCGGACGAGGATGCGGGGCATACAGCGGGACGGGTACATCCGCCGGCTGGAGATCATCGCCGACTACGACATCCGGGACCGACTGGGGGAGCTCTCGATGCCGGTGCTGTTCCTGGCCGGGACCGACGACCGGCTGGTGCCCTCCGCGCGATGGGCCCGCTACATGGGCGACCGGGTGCCCGGCGCCGAGGTGGTGTTGCTCGACGGCTACGGCCACTGCTGCCTGATCAACCACGACCTCGACCTGGGGACGTTGGTGGGTCAGTGGTGGACCGGCTGACGAGACAGCCGACGAGCCGGGGGCGGCCCGGCGCCGAAGTGGGGGTTGCACGCGGCGTCTAATGTACGTACAATATGTACGTACATTAGATCTCGTCGCTCGAAGGGTCCGTCCAGCGGAGGCACCCATGGCTCGACAACTCCTACCAATCCTCGACTGGGCGCCGAAGTACCGGCGATCGGATCTCCGGGGAGACCTGGCGGCCGGGCTCACCGTCGGTGCGATGTTGGTCCCCCAGGCGATGGCCTACGCCCTCCTGGCCGGGCTGCCACCGGAGATCGGCCTGTACGCCGCAACGATCCCGGTGCTGGTCTACGCCGCCCTCGGGACGTCCCGGCAGCTGGCCGTCGGTCCGGTGGCGATCGTCTCGCTGCTGACCGCCTCGGCGCTCGCACCGCTGGTCGAGGAGGGCACGGCCGGCTACGTGGCGGCGGCCGCACTGCTGGCGATCATGGTCGGCGTCGTCCACCTCGTCCTCGGCGCGGCCCGGCTGGGGAACCTGGTGAACTTCCTCTCGCACTCGGTGCTCGTCGGCTTCACCGCCGCCGCCGCCCTCATCATCGGGTTCTCCCAGGTCAAGCACCTGCTCGGGATCTCGACCGAGCGTCAGGATCACTTCTACCAGACCGTTCTCGACGTCGCGGACAAGGCCTCCGGGGCCAACGGGCCAACCGTGGTCCTGGCCGGTGTCGCCCTGGCCGCACTGATCGGGCTCAAGCGCTGGGTCCCCCGGGTTCCTGCCGCCCTGGCCGTGGTCGTGGCGTCTATCCTCGCCGTCCAGCTCTTCGATCTCGAGTCTCGGGGGGTCAAGGTGATCGGCGACATCCCCGACTCGCTCCCGGCGTTCGGCCTGCCTGATTTCAGCGGCTCCCTCGTCGGCGATCTGCTCGCCACTGCTGCGGTGATAACCCTGGTCGGGTTCATGGAGTCGATCGCCGTGGCCAAGGTCTACGCCCGCCGCCACCGCTACGAGGTTGACGCCAACGCCGAGCTGATCGGGCTCGGGGCGGCCAACGTGGCCGCCGGCCTGTTCGGCGGGTACCCGGTCACCGGCGGCTTCTCCCGGACCGCGGTCAACGAATCGGCGGGAGCGAGGACGCCGCTGGCCTCGGTGGTCACGGCCGCCATCGTCCTCGCCACGATCGCCCTGTTCACGCCGCTGCTGAGCTCCTTGCCGAACGCTGCGCTAGGCGCCATCATCATCGTCGCCGTCATCGGTCTCGTCGACATCGAGGAGATGCGGCACATCGCAGCGGTCAAGCAGACCGATCTGATCGGCCTCGGTGTCGCCTTCTGGGCCACATTGATCCTGGGGATCGAGATCGGGATCGCCGTGGCGGTGGTGGCCTCCATGCTGGTCGTCTTCGCCAGGATCTCCCGACCCCACAGCGCGGTGCTCGGTCATGTGCCGGGCACGACCAGCTACCGGAACGTCGCACGGTTCCCGGAGGCCAGGATCCAGGATGGCATCCGGGTGGTGCGCATCGACGCCGCCCTGTCGTTCGTGAACGCCGTCAACATCAAGAAGCTGCTGCTCGACCACGCCGCGGCAGTCACCGAGCAGCCCCGGGCCCTCGTGCTCGACGCCTCCGGCATCAACGACATCGACGCCACCGGTGTCGGTATGGTGGCCGAGGTGCTGACCGAGCTCGAAGACCGGCAGGTCACCCTGCACCTGACCGACGTGAAGGGCCCGGTTCGGGATGTCCTGCGTCGGGCCGGGATCTGGCAGCGGCTCGGCGACCGCATCCACGCCTCGACCCACGAGGCGGTCGCGGCGATCGCCGAGCGGCGGCGGGGCCCCGGCGATCACCGTCGGTTCGGAATCGACGAGCACGACGACACCCACAGGGCTCGACCCACCCCGGGGACCGGGCAACCCCCGTCCGGACAACGGGCGACCGCAACGACCGACCAAGTACCCCTACCTGCCGTGGAGGCAACATGAGCCAGTCCCTTCCCACCACCGACGTCATAGACGCCGCCGAGCTCCGCAGATTGATGGCCGAGGATCCGAACGTGCGGATCCTCGATGTCCGCACCGGCGCCGAGTTCGAAACGGTCCACATCCCCGGTTCCTACAACGTGCCGCTCGATACGCTGGCCGAGCACGTCTCCGATCTGGCCGACACGTCCCACCCCGTCGTGCTCGTCTGCCAGTCGGGGGGCCGGGCCGGCAAGGCCCACGGGCACCTCAGCGGGGCCGGCCGCGAGGCGCTGCACATCCTCGAAGGGGGGATGAGCGGCTGGCAGGCCGCCGGCGGCGAGACGGTGCGGGGCACCGTCGAGCGATGGGCGATGGATCGTCAGGTCAGGCTGGTTGCCGGGGCCATGGCTCTCGTCGCCATTCTCGCCAGCACCGTCTTCGCTCCGGCGAAGTGGTTGGCCGGTGCGGTCGCCGGAGGCCTGTTCTACTCCGCGGTCTCCAACACCTGCGCCATGGCCACCGTGCTCTCGAAGCTGCCGTACAACCGGACCGACCGTTGCGACATCGCCGGCGTGATCGCTGCCCTCGATCAGCAGGAACCGAACCCGGACTCAGTAGTAGATTCGACATCGAACAAGGAGCTCAGCGCATGAAGTTCACCCAGTACTACCTCGACTGCCTCTCCCAGGCCTCCTACCTGATCGGTGACGAGACGACCGGCCGAGCCGTCGTGGTCGATCCCCGTCGGGACATCGACGAATACGTCCGCGACGCCGAGGCCGACGGCCTGACGATCGGACTGGTGCTCGAGACCCACTTCCACGCCGACTTCCTGTCCGGTCACCTCGAACTGGCGGCCGCCACAGGCGCCGAGATCGGGTACTCGTCCGTGGCCGAGGCCGAGTTCCCGATCCGCAAGCTCGCCGACGGGGAGCGGATCAGCCTCGGCGAGGTGGAGCTGGAGATCCTCCACACCCCCGGCCACACCCCGGAGTCGATGAGCATCGTCGTCTGGGAGCGGGCCGGCGACGAGGTCCCCTATGGCGTGTTGACCGGTGACACGCTGTTCATCGGCGACGTCGGTCGCCCCGACCTGCTGGCGTCAATCGGCTTCACCCGCGACGAGCTGGCCGACAAGCTGTACGACAGCCTCCATCACAAGCTGCTTCCCCTGCCGGACGCCACCAGGGTCTACCCCGCCCAC
>JAHELU010000140.1 GCA_024644005.1 Acidimicrobiales bacterium
CGAGTTGTCGAAGGAGTACGACGAGCAATACCTGTTGATAGCGGCTCGGCCATCGACGATACCCGGGGCCGGAGATCCATTGCCCGAGGAGGACGATCTCGCGGAGCTCCGGCGAGGGGTCGAGAAGTTCCGCACCGGCTACCAGGCGTTGACCGACGAGTGGCGGGGCCGGTTGACGGAGCTCCGTGACTCGGGAGGCCGAGCCGTCATCTGGGGCAGCGGTTCGAAGGGCGTGTCCTTCATAAGCAACCTCGACATCACCGACGAGGTGGCCGCGGCGGTGGACATCAACCCCCACAAATGGGGCAAGTTCATGGTCGGGTCGAACCATCAGATCATCGCCCCCGCCGCGCTGAACGAGCTCGACCCTTCGTTGGTGGTGGCCATGAACCCCATCTACCTGGAAGAGATCGGCTCCGATCTGCAGAACCTCGGCGTCAATGCTCCGCTGCTGGCCCTCTAGGGAGCGATGACCATGGCAACCTGCTGCCCGATCTGCAGGGGCACCGACACGGCGCCCATCCTCTCGCTCGGTGGATTACCGGTGGCGAGCAACGCCCAAACCACGCCCGAGGAGGCCTCGAGCGTCCCGCGGGGGGACCTGGATCTGGTGGCCTGCACCGCGTGCACCCACCTGTTCAACGCCGCCTTCGATCCCGGCGCCTCGTCCTACGACTCGAGCTACGAGAACTCGCTGCACTTCTCGGCCCACTTCCAGGAGCACGCCCGCGCCCTGGCCCGGCGGCTGGTCGACGACCACGGGTTGAGGGGTGAGGCGGTGGCCGAGGCCGGCGCAGGGCCTGGCCACTTCCTCACGATGCTGTGCGAGGCCGGGGTCGACCGTGCCTTCGGTTTCGATCCGAGCTACGACCCCGGTCGACTCGGCGCGCCGGAGCATCCTCGGGTCCGTCTGAGCCAGGGCGTATTCCCCACCGGCGGCTCCATCAAGCCGAAACTGGCTCTCACCCAGCACGTGCTCGAGCACCTCACCGAGCCGGTGAACCTGCTCCGACAACTGCGGGCAGCCATCGAGGATCAGCCGGGGGGCGGCGTCTACAGCGAGGTACCGAACGGGCAGCTCATGATCGAGCGGTGTGCCCTCTGGGACCTGATCTACGAGCACTACTCCTATTTCACGCCGGTATCGTTGGTTCACGCTGCACAGCGGGCGGGGCTATCGTCCGATCGGGTGCTGACCGCCTTCGATGATCAGTTCCTCTCCGTCGAGGCGAGCCCGGTCTCCGAGTCTGCGACACTCCCCGCGGTCTCGGTGGTAGAACCAGTGGTCGAACGAGCGGTAGCCTTCGGTGAGGAGGTCCGCCGGCGCATCGACCAGGCCCGGATCGAGCTCGATCGCCTGTTGGCGGCCGGCCCGGTAGCCCTCTGGGGCGCCGGCTCCAAGGGCATGACCTACCTCAATCTGGTGGCTTCAGAGGGTCAGATCGGGGCCATCATCGACGTCAATCCCCGGAAGTCCGGCTTCGGCGTGCCCGGCGTCCCCGGGGTCGTCCAGGCCCCGGAGGTGCTCGCCGTTGTCCAGCCGGCCACAGTGCTCATCGCCAACCCGATCTATGCCAGCGAGATCGAGGCCACGCTCAGGGGACTCGGAGTGGAGGCCCAGCTTCAGGCACTCTGGGTCTAGCCCGGGTCAGCCCGGGGTGTAGAGCAGGTCGCAGCACCGAAGGGCGAGAGTTGGAGACGCTACTGCAGAGGTGGCGGGCTCTACCCAGACCGTGCGACCTCACCGCAGTCTGAGGACCAGCTCCACCGGAGCGATCACATCGGATCGGATCGCAGCCGCCAAGTTGGCGATCTTCATGGGCGCGGTCGGCCCCATCAGCAGGTGGAGCCCGAGCGGCGGTCGAGCCGACGCCGCCTCGAGCCGATCGAAGAACTCGACGGCGAACGCCCGACGATCGATCTCGGCGCCCACCGTCCAGCCGGCGCCCTCGGCCGCAGCCCGATAGTCCTCGGGCCGCCCGAGGTGGCTCAGCTCCCGACGATCGGCCCACGGAACCGGATAGTCCGGCTCGCCGTCGCCGACCCGCATGAGGTCGTAGATGCCGAACGGGCAGCCGGGACGGATCACCCTGGCGACCTCGGCCAGCAGGCGAGCCTTGTCGTCGATGTTCATGCCGACGTGGAGCAGGAAGCCCCCGTCGAACGAGCCATCGTCGAAGGGCATGTCGAGGGCACTGCCGACCCGAAGGTCGATCCTGTCGTCCAGGCCGACCCATGCGTTCAGCCGATTGCCGACCTCCACGTAGGCCGCGGTCAGGTCGACGCCGGTGACCCGATCGACCCGTGCCGACGCCGCCAGGCGAGCCGCCCCACCGAGGCCGCAGCCGACATCGAGCACATGGGCGTCCGGGCCGAAATCGAGCTGGGTCAGCAGATGACCGGTGGCCGGCCGCCCACCGACGTGGAACTCGTCGACTGGAGCGAGATCGTCGACCGTCACGTCCGGCGGCACCAGTCCCTGTCGGCCGAGCGCCGTCTCGATGGCCGCGAGGAGACCGTCGCGATCGTACTGGCCGGCTACGGCGTCGTGATTCGACATGGCGTCAGACGGCCGTCAGACCGCCGAGCGCCGGCGGGCCCGGTGGTCGGCGGTATGGGTCCGGCTCGCACAGCGGCGGTCGGCGCAGAAGCGCCTGGAGTTGTTGCGGGTGGCGTCGTAGAACAGGCTGTCACACGCCGAGGCGCTGCACCTGCCGAACCGAGCGGTGCCGTGCTCGCAGAGCTCCTGTGCGAGGGCCATGAGCACATCGGACACGACCTGATCATCGAACGTGGCGGTGGCCGGCGTCCAGTGGATGTGGGGTCCGACCCCGTCGTGGTCGACGACGGCAGGCGAGATCGGCAGCTCGGTGAGCTCCTCGTTCACCCTGGCACACGCCGTCTCGGTGTCCATGCCCGGCAGGGAGGTGATGAGCGGGAGGAGCAGATCGATTCTCGTGCGCAGTCGTTCAATCGATGCCTCGGACGCCTTCGGTGCCCGGGTGAAGCCGGCATCGGCCAGTACGCGGCGGCCGTCGAAGCGGCCATCGACCAACTGGTTGGCGAGCTCGATCGCCACTTCGAGGGTGATCCGGATCTCGGAAGCCGTCACGGATGCAACATGCATGACCGAAGTCTATCCGAAACGGGTTGTGTAAGTTCTCAGCTCCTGATAGAACCTTACAGCATGCCAAGTGCTAAAAGTATTTAACTCCTTACAGGAGGCCCGTGAACAGCGGAGCCTCGCTCCTCCGGAGGATCGGATCATGTCGTACACCGTCGACCAGCTGCTCCTGACGTCGCTGCTCGCCGCGGCCAATGCCCTCGGGGTCGGCATGATCGTGCCCCAGGCGGTGCGACTCAACCGGCTGCGGGTCATCGACGGACTCTCCGGCTCGTGGGTCGGCGTCGGGTTGGCCATGAACCTGTGGTGGCTGAGCTATGCCGTCCAGGGCCGGTTGTGGGGCCTCGTCCCCGTATCGGTCGGCGGTGCCGCCCTCTATGGCGTCATCGCCTGCCAGTATGCGGCGATAGGCGGGCGGGCGGCCGGTCGGTCGTTGGCGGTCGGGGCGCTCGGGCTCGCCATGGCCCCCCTGCCGTTCCTCGTGCTCGCCGGGTGGACCGCGGCCGGGCTCGCCATCGGCTTCTCCTACGGCCTGCAGTTCGCGCCGGCCGCCGTGGCGGCCGTGCGGTCGATCGACGTCAGCGGCATCTCGCCGAGCACCTGGACGATGGCCTGGACCGAGGCGGTCATCTGGTTCGTCTACGGGAGCTCCGTCGGCGATCCGGCACTCGTGGTCGGTGGCGGTGGTGGTGCGGTCATGGCCACGGTGATCCTGGTCAGGCTGGTCGCCGGTCGGCGAGGCCCGTCCCGACCGACGCCATCGACCAATGGGAGGTCCCGCTCACCGCGGTGGGCGACCGCCGGCTGCTGAGTCGAGCTCCGCCGGTCGACGCCCGGCTCGCTCAGGCCGGGCGATCCCCGATCAGCGTCACCCGCTCCACCCGGCGGCGCCACCCGCCGTGATCCGGCACCGCATAGTGCTGGGTGCAACGGTTGTCCCACTGGGCGATGCTGTTGGGACGCCACCGGAATCGGACCTGGATCTCGGGGATGCTCGACTGGTCGTAGAGCCGGTGACGGAGAGCCCGGGACTCGTCGGCGGTCATCCCGTCGATGGTCAACATGAAGTTGCGGGCCATGAACAGGCCCTTCCGCCCGGTCTGGGGATGGGTCCGGACCAACGGGTGCTTCTGATCGGGGAACTTCTCGTAGGTCTCGGCCAGCTCTTCGGTCGACATGTTGCGGCCGAAGCCCTTCACGTAGGAGTGAACGCCGTAGAGGCCGTCGATCTCGCTCTTGATCTGGTCGGGTAGGAGCTCGTATGCCAGTTCCATGTTGGCGAAGCAGGTGTCGCCGCCATAGGGCGGGATGACCCGACCGAGCAGGATCGAACCGAGGGGCGGGCACTCGCGGAAGGTGACGTCGCTGTGCCAGACCTCGGCCGAGACGAACTTCTCGGGCGTCGAGTCGATGACGAGGATCTCGGGATGGTCATCGACATGAGGGCTGAAGGGGTGGACCTCCAGCTGACCGAATGCCCGGCCGTAGGTCAGGTGTTGCTCGTGGGTGAGGTCCTGATCCCGGAAGAACAGGACCTTGTGGTCGAGCCAGGCCTGCTCGAGCTCGGCGATGATCTCGTCATCGAGCTCGCGGAGGTCGACGCCGCCGATCTCGGCCCCGATCGAGCCGGTGACCGGTTCGACCCGTATCCGGTTGTAGTCCCCGACAGGCGTCGCTTCGATGCGCACGGTGGTCCCCCTGCTGTCGGAGTCAATCGTATGGCAGGCCTCGATGTCTCGTCAGATCAGTCGAAGCGGTGTCGCTCCCGCTCGTCGAGCCGAGCGGCCAGAGCCGCAGCCTGGGTCCGCCGGGAGATGCCGAGCTTGGCGAACAGGTTGGAGACGTAGTTCTTGACGGTCTTCTCGGCCAGGAACATCTCGTCTGCGATCTGACGATTCGAGTAGCCGTCGCCGATCAGCGTGAAGATCCGCTGCTCCTGGGGCGTCAACGACAGCAGCACCCCTTCGTCGCTCTCCTTGAGCCGTTGCATCCTGAGCCGGACCTCGGCCCGGTCGAGCAGCTGCACGCCCCTGGCGACCTTGCGTATGGCCTCGACGAGCTCGTTGCTGCCGATCTGCTTGAGGACGTAGCCGGCGGCACCCGCCATCGCGGCGTCGATGACTGCATGGTCGTCGGAGAACGACGTCAGCATGAGGCAGGCCACGTCCGGGTGCGCCGAGCGGATGTCCCGGCAGACCTCGACGCCGTTCCCGTCGCCGAGTCGGACGTCGAGCACGGCGACGTCCGGTTCGGTGGCAGCCACCGCCGACAGCGCCTCTGCGGCAGTGCCGGCCTCGCCGACCACCTCCAGATCCGGTTCGGCGTTCAGGAGGTCGGCGACCCCCCGGCGCACGATCTCGTGATCGTCGAGGAGGAAGACCCGCACGGTTTCACGCTCGCTCACGTCGTCTGGACCCCCGTCGGCCCCACCCCTCGAGAGTGTATTCGCATCGAGCTCATGGTCCCCGCTCCTCTCCGTCACCGCCTGACTCGAGCGTCGGCTTCTCGACCAGAACCGGGCAGGTGGCCCGGTGGAGCACGCTCATGGCAATGCTCCCCATCGTCATCCTGCTCAACCCCGAGCGGCCGTGGGTGGCCATGGCGATCAACGACGCGTGTTGCCACTGCGCCTGGTCGGCGATGATCCTGGCCGGATCGTTGCCATGCAGCAGGTCGTAGTTGACCGCTCGACCGACGACCGACTCGACCATGCTCGTCAGCTGGCCCATGGTGCTGGCTGCGGTGGACGCGTCGACGGAGGCCAGCGTCGGGGTCTTGTCCGTCACGGTGATCAGCCGGGGCTCCACCCCGAGGGCCTTGGCCCACCGGGCTGCGGGCCAGACGATCTGCTCGCTCAGCGGTGTCTGGTCGCTGCAGATCAGCACCGGACCGCTCGGCCAGTCCGAGGAGATGGCGAACTTGGGCCCGATGAGCAGCACCGGATCCTCGACCCGCTGCAGCACCGTATCGGCCAGGTTCGTCCTGCCGCCCGGTACCCGGCTGCGGGCCGGGCTGCTCATGACGATCAGGGCATTGGGCGATGACCGGTAGCGCTCGAGCAACTCGTCGGGGTCGTGGCCGAGCACGGACACCTCGGCGCCCCATCGCGCCGCGAGTCGCTCGGCGACGGCTCGTGCGCCCATCGACATCTCGCCACCGACGTCGGGTACCAGCAGGCGGTCGTACATGGGGTCTCCTTCAGGCGGCGGACTCGTATCGGGGCGGCACGAGGACGGTGGCGGTGATCGGGTGGTGCAGGAGCGAGGTCGTCACCGAACCGACCCGAACGTAGTCTGTCCCATGGCGGCCCCGGCGACCGGTCACCAGGAGATCTCGTCCCCGCGACGCCTCGCGGAGCACGTGACCGGCCCGGCCCCTGGCCACGAGCAGGTCGATCGACGGCAGCGCGCCGCCAGCCGAGGCGTCCGACACGCAGTGCTCGAGCATTGCTCGGGCCTCGGCCGCCGAGCCGTGGCCCGAGCGATCGCCGCTGCCGTCCCAGGCCGCCACGGCCACGAGCGATCCTCCCGGAGCGAGCTGGTGAGCCGCCCATCGAAGCGCGGCGACCGAGTTGTCCGAGCCGTCGAGACCGACCACCACTTCGCACAGCGGGGCGTCGGTCCCGCCACCCTCGGGGATCACCGCCAACGGGACATCGCTGTGGCGGGCGCAGTAGCTGGTGACCGGGGCCAGATGGGTCACGCCGGCCCCGCTGGGCCGGCTGCCGAGGACGAGCAGGCGAGCGGAGACCGCCTCGGTGACGAGCTGGAAGCCGGCGTGGCCGCGGAGGATCTTAGCCGTCTCGACCAGTTCCGGGGGGTGATCGGCCAGGACCGCCGCCTGGACCGCCTCGGCGTCGGCTCGGCTCGTCCCGCCGGCGGGCGATGCCAGTCGAACGCCGTCGAGCTCGAGGCCGATCTCGTGGTTGCCGTAGACCGTCACCACCCGGGGTGACGAACCGGTCCCGTGGTGACCGAGCGCCCACTCCAGCGCAGCGATCGACGCCGGTGAGCCGTCGACACCGACAACCATGTCGGCGCGCCCCGATCGGACCGGTCCTGTCATGGCTCGATGGTCGCTCCCGGGATCGAGCCGTCGCCAGGGCCCTTCGTCACCTTCTGCCAGCTCGGCCGGGACCTTCGTCTCTTCCCCGTCGGATCGCAGCCCAGAACACTGTGAGCATGGCAACTGACGCTCCTGCCCCCTCGGACGCGACGAGCTCGGGTCGTTCCGATTTCGGGATGCTGGTCGGCATCGACGGATCGAGCGGCTCGGTGCACGCGCTGCGGTGGGCCGCAGCGCGGACCGACAGATTCGGATCCATACAACCGCTCCTGACCTGGCACTATCCCTGGTGGGCGTACTCCGCCCCCGCCCCGGCCCCGATCGACGAGTTCGAGGCGTCGGCGGAGCGAGACGCGGCGGCGTCGGTCGGCTCCGTGCCGGGGGCCGACATCCTGCCGCCGATCGTCTGCCGGGCCCAGGCCGGTCCGACCATCGTCGACGTCGGGGCGACGGCCAACCTGATCGTCGTCGGGACGAGGGGCCGGAGCGGGCTCAAGGACGCCCTGCTCGGCTCGGTCAGCTCCCATGTGGTGGCCCACGCCACCGTGCCGGTTGCCGTGGTGCCGGCAGGCGCCTCGATCGATGACCGGACGGGCAGGGTGGTGGTCGGTATCGATGGGTCGGTCAACTCGCGAGCGGCGCTGCTGTGGGCCCTGCATCATGCTCCGGCCGAATCGACGATCGAGGTGGTGCACAGCTGGATCTACCCCTCTTCGTCGATGCCTGGTCTGGCGGTGATCCCTTACGCCGTTCACGAGGACAGGGCCCAGTACCTGCTCGACGAGGAGGTCCGGGTCGCCACGACGGCGGTATCGCCGGGACGGCACCGGATCGTCCGGCGGCTGGAGTACGGGGATGCCAGGGGTGTGCTGAAGGAGTACGCCGAGTCGTGTGACCTGCTGGTGGTCGGGGCGAGGGGCGGGGGTGGCGTCGCCCACCTCCTCCTCGGCTCGGTGGCCAGCGCCCTCGTTCACCAGCCATCGACCACCACCGTCGTGATACCGGTCACCGAGCACTGAGCGGGCTGCGGCCAGCGCCCGACCGCGGGGTCGGTGGCCCGTCCGGGCACCCACCCCGATCAGATGCCCATGCCGCTCAGGTAGTAGCTCACGTCGTTGATCGCGCTCGTCAGGGTGGGGTGGTCGGTCTCGAAGCGATGGAGCGCATCGCGCAGCCGACGGGCCGGATTGCGATCCGGGCCGGCCTCGGGCTCGGCCACCAGCTGCTCCACCGCAGCCTCCCGCAGCTCGGCTGCGTCCTCGTCGTGGTCGTTGCGGTCGATGACGTCGACCAGGCGCTCGACTGCCGCTCGATAGCCTGCTCCCGGATCGGGGCCGGCGGTCGGCAGCACCAGCACCGGGCGGGTGGCCGCTCGGAGCACCGTGGTGAGCACGCTGCCGAGGATCCGGCGGTTGTCGACCAGGTGGCTCCTGCCGACGAGGACGACGAGCCCGGCGTTCCACGCCTCGGCACAGGCCAGGAGCACATCGACGGTGGGACCGGGGAGCACGTCCACCTGGGCATCGATCCCCCGGGCACCGAACGCAGCCTGCAGCTCGACGAGCGGGCCGTGCTCGGCCGACTGGTCGACGCTGCCGGTGTAGGCGACGTCGACGTCGCCCTCGACGTCCCGCTCGATCGCCGCAGTTTCCGGGGCCGACACGGTGAGCAACCTGATCGGCCAGCCGGTTGCCGTCGCCAGCTCGAAGACCGGTTCGAGATCAGCCGGTTCGGTGGGGGGCTGGACCGCCACCAGGATCGTTCGTTCGGTCCCGACCATCATGCAGACACCTCCGGGACGGATTGCGATCCGTCGCCGTCGAGGGAGACGTCGCCGCCCTCGGGCCGCGCGTTCTCGGCCTCGCTCACCGTGGCGATCGTTCTGACCACCACGTCGGGGGTGACGCTGATCGAGTCGATGCCCTGCTCGACCAGGAACCTGGTGAACTCGGGATAGTCGGACGGGGCCTGGCCGCAGATGCCGATCTTGCGGCCGTGGCGCTTGGCCGAGGCGATGGCCATCGCACAGGCTCGCTTGACGGCCGGATCGCGCTCGTCGAAGAGCTCGGCCACCAGCTCGGAGTCCCGGTCGACACCGAGGGTGAGCTGGGTCAGGTCGTTCGACCCGATCGAGAACCCGTCGAAGACCTCGGCGAACTCGTCGGCCTGCAACACGTTCGCCGGTATCTCGGTCATGACGTAGACCTCGAGGCCGTCGACCCCCTGGACCAGCCCGTTCGCCTCCATGACCTCGATGACCTGGCGTCCCTCGGCCGGGGTCCGGCAGAACGGCACCATCACCTTGACGTTTGTCAACCCGTACTCCTCCCTGACCCTGCGGATGGCCCGCAGCTCCAGCTCGAATCCGCTCCGATAGCCGGGATGGTAGTACCGGCTGGCGCCCCGCCAGCCGATCATCGGATTCTCCTCATGGGGCTCGAAGGGCTGGCCGCCCAGCAGGCCGGCGTATTCGTTCGTCTTGAAGTCGCTGAATCGCAGGATGATCGGCCGGGGCCAGAAGGCGGCGGCGAGCGTGCCGACGCCGAGCGCCACCCGGTCGACGAGGAACTGGCTCGGGTCGTCGTAGCCGGCGGTGGCCCGCTCCACTTCGAACCGGGTGGCCGGGTCCAGCCTCTCCGGCTCGAGCAGCGCCAGGGGATGGATGCCGACGTGGCTGGCGAAGATGAACTCCATCCTGGCCAGCCCGATGCCCTTCGTCGGCAGCATCGCCGTGCGGTAGGCCGCACCGGGGTCACCCAGGTTGACCATGATCTCGGTGTCCAGCGTCGGCACGTGCTCCATGTCGATCTTCTCGACCTCGAACGGCAGCACGCCGTCGTACACGAACCCGGTCTCGCCTTCTGCGCAGCACACGGTCACCTCGTTGCCGGAGCCGAGGGTGGTGCGGGCGGCGGCGACACCGACGACGGCCGGGATGCCGAGCTCCCTGGCCACGATCGCGGCGTGCGACGTCCTGCCCCCTCGTTCGGTGATCAGGGCCGAGGCCCGCTTGAGGATCGGCTCCCAGTCCGGGTCGGTGATCTCGGTCACCAGCACCTCGCCGGGCCGGAGCGAGCTCATGTCCTTCGGGTCGGCGACCACCCGGGTCCGACCCGTGGCGATTCGATCCCCGATGGCGAACCCCTGGCACAGGACCGTGCCCCGCCGCTGGAGGCTGTGGACCTCCATCAGGTTCGAGACGGCCCGCTGGCTGTGGACGGTCTCCGGCCTGGCCTGGACCACGAACAGCTCGTCGGTCAACCCGTCCTTGGCCCACTCGATGTCCATCGGGGTGTCGATGCCCCGGGACGCCGAGTAGTGGTCCTCGATCGCCGCCGCCCAGCGGGCCAGCTCCAGCACCTCGGGGTCCGAGAGGCAGAGCCTCGCTCGATCGGCCTCGGAGGTCCGCTCGTTGGCCACCCGGTCCTTCTGCTCGTCGAAGTACATCCGCAGTTCCTTGGCCCCGATCTCCTTGCCGACCAGCGGGACGAACCCGGCCTTCAACCGATCCTTGTGGACATGGAAGCTGTCGGGGATGATCCGGCCCTGCACGATGTTCTCGCCGAGCCCCCAGGCGGCCGTGATGTAGATCACGTCCCGACAGCCCGAGTCCGTGTCGAGCGTGAAGATCACGCCGCTCGACGCCTTGTCGGCCCTCACCATCCGTTGCACCCCGGCCGAGAGGGCGATATCGGCTTCGTCGATGTCGAAGTCCCGGCGATAGCTGATGGCTCTGGCGTTGTAGAGGCTGGCGAAGCAGCGCTTGACCGCGTCCTGGACCGCGAGCTCGCCGTGGACCATGAGGTAGGTCTCCTGCTGTCCGGCGAAGGACGCCTCCGGCAGGTCCTCCGCCGTGGCGCTGGAGCGGACCGCGACGTCGACGTTCTCGACCCCGGCTTCACTCGACAGCGCCCGATAGGCCCCGGCGATCCCCGCCCGCAGCTCGTCGGTGAGGTCGGCGGCCATGATCAGGCGCCGGATCCGTCTGGCCCGAGCGGTCAGCTCGTCGACATCGTGCCCGTCCCAGCCGGCGAGGAGCTCGGCGATCTTCGGTTCGAGCTCGTTGGCCGACAGGAACCGGCGGAAGGCGGCCGCGGTGGTGGCGAACCCGTTCGGGACCCTGATGCCGAACTCGCTCAGCTCGCGGTACATCTCGCCGAGCGACGCGTTCTTGCCGCCGACGAGCGGCACGTCGTCGATCGAGGTGTCGGCGAACCAGCGGATGGTCTGGCCGCCCTCCGGCGCATTCGTTGTGGTTGACATCTGATCTCAGCCTTTCTCGTCCTGAGGGGATCTCGGCTCCGGTCCGGCCGTTAGGTCGTGGGTCGCCGGAATGACCACCGTCGGCACCAGCGGATGGTGGACCAGTGCCATCGAGACCGAGCCGAGGATCAGATAGGGCACCCCGGCCACACCCCTGGCTCCGACGACGAGCAGGTCGGCGTCGGAGCCGGCCAGCTCGCGCAGGGCCACCCTGGCGTCCTTTGCGACGCAGGCGATGTCGATCTCCGGGCCGCCGACAGCCAGTGGGGCCACCTGGGCCACCGCTGCCTCGACCGTGTCCTGGAGGTTCTTCACCATGAGCTCCGGCGACGGGTCGACGTCCTCGCCCCCATAGCCCCAGGCCGACAGCGCACCGACGGCGTAGATCGTGCCGTTCGGCTCGAGGTGGCGGATCGTCCACTCGAGCGCAGCCACCGCATTGGCGGAACCGTCGACGCCCACCACGGCGTTGACGAGCGGCCTGTCCGCCGGGAACTCGGGTGGAACCACGATCACGGGCACCGGCGAGTGCTTCACGCAGTAGGAGCTGACGGACCCGAGCAGCGCCATCGTCACCGAGCGGCGGCCCCGGGTTCCGAGCACCAGCAGGTCGGCATCGGCAGCAGCCTGGGTGAGGCCCACACCGGGGTGGGCCTCGATCACCTTGGCCCGATCACGAAGCGTCGGGTCGGTGGCCTCGATCGCCCGGGCGAGACGGGCCTCGGCGGCAGTTCGGTGGACCGACGGGTCGGCCCCCGACCGAGCCCTCGTCAGCACGTCGAACGTGGCCGGGAGCTGGAACGTGGTGACCGGCACTATCTTGCCGAACTCGTCGGACTTGTCAACAGTCCAGCGGAGGGCGTGCTGTGACGCGTCCGACCCGTCGATGCCGACGACGACGGTGCCGTTGAGATCGGCGCTCGTAGGATCTGTTTCGACCATGTCGGTCAGCTTGACGCCGTGGCTCTCGGGCGGGGAGGGCCCTTTGTCCCATTCCCCCCGACCTGGTCCGTGTTCGCTGCCCGGCGAACCAGGGCCTTTCGGATCTCTGCCACCCAGACCACCGAGCTGGCCAGGGCGGTCGCAACCAGCCAGTCGAGTGGCGCCAGCGGTACGGTCCCGAACGCCTCGTTGAGGAACGGCACGTGGACCACGGCCACTTGGAGCGCCAGTGACAGGCAGATGGCGGCCAGCAGCCACCGGTTGATCAGCAGCTGGCCGGCGATCGACTCCCGGTCCGATCTGGCGTTGAACGTGTTGAACAGCTGGGCCAGGACCAGCACCGTGAAGGCCGACGTCCTGGCTGCGGTCAGATCGTCACCGCCCTCGAACAGCCCGCCCGGCAGCCGGAGGTCGAGCACGGCCAGGGTCGCGATGGCCATGGTCAGACCGACGATACCGATCCCGATCTGCATCGACCGGTCGATGACCCGGTCCGAGAGCCCTCTCGGCGGTCGATCCATCAGCCCGTGCTGTGCAGGGTCGATGCCGAGGGCCAGGGCAGGTCCGGCGTCGGTCACGAGGTTGATCCACAGGATCTGGACCGCCAGCAGCGGCACCGTGACCCCGTTGTCCCGGTCGAGCCCGATGATCGATGCCCCGATCACACCGAGGAACACGGTGAGGACCTCACCCATGTTCGATGACAACAGGTACCGCAGGAAGCTGCGGATGTTGTGGAAGATGGCCCGCCCCTCCCTGACCGCGGCGACGATGGTGGCGAAGTTGTCGTCGGTCAGGATCATGTCGGCCGCCTCTTTCGAGACCTCGGTACCGGTGATACCCATGGCCACGCCGATG
>JAHELU010000141.1 GCA_024644005.1 Acidimicrobiales bacterium
GACCGAGGAACGCCTTCACGTACAGATCCGCAGCGGCCAGGGTGTACTCCTCGAACGGCAGGTTCCGAGCCTGGAGCTCCGCGATCTCCTCCGCCACAATCCGCAGGCTCGCATAATCCAGGTTCTCGACGATGTACATCTGCAGATCGGTTCGGAACGCGGCCTGGTTCGGCCAGATCTGGTAGCCGGCCCCGGTGGTATAGCCCAACTCCTCGAGCACGGCCGACAACCGCTCGTCTCCATGCACGAGCTTGCGCTCCAGGTACATGTCGTAGGCCTTGGCCAGAATGGTGGCCCTGGTCATCGACTTCGGACGGCGCGTCCTCGGCGCCTGTGGCTTGGTCATCTACCGCTCCTGTACCGCCTGTTCCTCAACGCCGATGAAGCAGTAGTCGGATTGGCTCCATCGTTGCCAGGTGTCAGCAGACGGCCGATAGCCACACCATTCCGGAACCGAAGAACCGAAGAACCCAAGAACCGAATATCCAGGTCCAACCATGTGCTGAATTGGTCACCACTCCATTTGTGGCGACGTGCCACATCGGAGCCTAGCCGATGACCCTCCCGTCACAGTCTATGCCACCCGACCCCACGAAGCGAAAGATCGGCGGGAGCGCCATCGAGTGGTCCGAGATGGCCCCGAGACAGCGGACGGGCGAACGCGGCGGCCGGATCAGGCCGATCGACGATTCCCTCGACCCGAGAGCAACTTGCGCTTGTGCTCGATGAAGTCGACGAGCACGTAGTCGCCGAGGGTCTGCGGGGTTGTGAAGAATGCACGCCCTCTGTTCATGGCGGTGATGCGCTCAATGAAGCCGCGCAGACCGGAGTCGGGATCGAGCATGAAGGTGTTGATGGTTATTCCCGCTTTGGTACAACGCATGACTTCGGCCAGGGTCTGCTCGACGGTCTCCCGGGCCGGCGGATAACTGAAGAACGGCGTCCCGTCAGCCAGTAGGTGAGCGGTCGGCTCACCATCGGTGATCATGATGATCTGCTTCGTGCCGCTCTGCTTGGCCAGCATGTTTCGGCTGAGCCGGAAGGCGTGCTGCATGTTCGTGCCATAGACGAAATCCCACGAGACCTCGGGGAGCTCGGACGCCTTCAGCTCCTTTGCCACCTCGCTGAAGCTGACGATGCCCAGATAGTCTCGGGGAAACTGGCTCGAAATGAGCGAATGAAGGGCCATCGCAACCTTCTTCGCCGGCAGGAAGTTGTCGCGCATCGGCATCGACAGCGAGAGGTCGAGCATCAGCACCGTGCTCGAGCGGACCTGGCGCTCGGTCCGCTCGATCTCGAAGTCGTCCGGCTCCAGCCTGACCGGCGTACCGCCACCGGTCCGACGGATGGCGTTGCCGATCGTGCGCTCGATGTTGAGGTTGAACGGATCGCCGAACTCGTAGGGCTTCGTGTCGTAGTTGCGCTCGTGGCCGATACCGGACTTGTCCATGTCGTGCTTGCCCAGCTTGTCCGGAGACAGCTTCGAGAACAGGTCGCCGAGCGCCTGCTGACCGAGCCGTCGCAGACCTCTGGGGGTCAACTCGAGCCGACCCTCCTTGTTCTGGATCAGCCCCTGCTCCTCCATCATCTTGGCCAGCTCGCTGACCCGCTCGAGGCTCGCCGCCGACTCCTCGCCGAGCAGGTTCTTCACCTGCTCGAGATCGACCTCCGCCAGCGCCTGGGGGGCGGAAGCCTGGCTGAGGAAGTTCTCCAGCTGATCGAGTTGCCCCAGCTCCTGCATCATCTGGGAGGCGTCGGCGAAACCGAGTGGATCGAAGCCGGAGAAGTCGTAGCTCTGCTGCCAGCCCGCATCGGGGAACAACTGCTGCAGGTTCTGGCCGAGTCGGCTCACCTCGAAGTTGAGATCCATGTCCTCCAGCAGCTGGTTGGACAGCTCCATGAGCTGCTGCCGCTGCTCCGGCGTCATCGAGTTCAGCATGGCCTGCATCGCCGCCATCTGACGGGCCATGTTCTCCAGCAGCTCGTCGAGCGACTGGGGGTTGTCCGGGAAGAAGTCGCCGTACTCCTCCATGAACTTGTCGAAGTCCGGCTCCTCGCCATTGGCCCGCTGCTCGAGCATCCGGTTGAGCTCGGCCATCATGTCCTTCATCCTGGCCAGATCCTCGGGCGACATGTTCTCCATGGCCCCCGCCATCTGGTTGAACTGCTGCTCCATCAGCTGCTGGCGGAGCTTGTCGAGGAGGTCGTCGAAGCGCTGCTGGGCCTCGTTCGACTCGAACTCGTAGCTCTGCAGGCCACGTACCTTGCCGGCGAGGTCGTCCGGCATCATGTCGAGCTGCATCTGCTTGTTGGTCGTGGTCTCCTTCGCCGCTTCGGCCGCCCGACGGGCATCGTCGGGGATGTCGGGATCGCCGAGCTCCATGTCGGCGAGGGCGTGACGATCGTCGAGGGACTGCCGCTCCTGGTTCATGAGATCCGTCAGCTCGCCGTTGATCTCGTCGTAGACCCCGCCGAGGTCGTGGTTCTCCAACCGCTCCCGTCGCTCCTGGCGAAGCTTCTCCAGGATCTCCCGCAGGCCCTCTATCCGCTCGCCGTTGCGATCGTCGAACCCCTCCTGCATGAGGCGACGGAGCGCGGCCATCGGGTCACCGTGGTACATGAGGTCGTCGGTGAGCTCGTTCAGGACGTCGAAGGCATCGAGCTGGAAGCCCTTCTGCGAACCGTCCCACCGGGAATAGCGAAATCGCTGGCCTACCATTTGCCAAGGCTAGTCGGAACACCGGCGCCGGGGCCCACCGGCGTCTCCCACTATGGTGCCGGCATGACCGAACGTCGTATCACCGATGGGGAGCGCGGTGACCACAATGGCCCGGAGGCCAGCCGGGGCGAGAGCGGCCGCGAGAACCACTCCAGCAGCGGACGAGAGCTCGGCGTCGTGTTGAGCGCCGCCGAGCTGGAGGGGTGCTCGCCGGCCGCCGACTGGAGCCGGTGGATCGCCGCCGGCCGGGCCCCTGACTCGGGTCGGGGATCGAGCTCGGTCGGCTTCGCCGATTCCTGGGCGGAAGACCTCGAGCAGCTGGCCGGGCTCGGCGCCGACACCGTGGTCGTCACCCTCGAGTGGGCGGACCTCGAGCCAAGACAGGGAGACCACGACGACGAAGCGACGGAGTTCCGGCGAAGCCTGCTGCGAGGGGCGGCCGACCACGGCCTTCGACCGTGGGCCTGTCTGGTGGATCGAACCCTCCCCGGTTGGTTCTCCGAGGACGAGGGTGGCTTCACCGACGAGCGTACCCGGGGGCTGATCTGGCCCCGCCACATCGACTGGGTCGGCGAGACGTTCGGCGACCTGGTGGCCGGTTGGATCCCACAGCGGGAACCGCTGCTGAACGCCATCAGGGGCAACCTGCTGGGAACCGCCCCGCCCGGTCTGCGGGACCCGGTCAAGGCGGCCAAGGCGGTGCAGGCGGCCATGCTGGCCGACGGCGAGGCGTGGCGGCTGCTCCGGGGCACCGCCGCGGTCGCCACCTATCAGACCGCCAGGCTCATCATCGCCGATGCAGCCGATGCCACCGCCGGCCCCCAGGCCGCCGGCCTGGAGCGGCTGCTGTGGCATCCCTTCGTCAGCGCCCTGACCGAGGGGCAGCTCGTGGTTGGCGACCTGCCGGTCAGGACCGTCGACCACCTGCGGGACGGGTTCGACCGGGTGGTGGTCGAGCTGCGCCCGTCGATCCGGGTCGACGGCCGGGGCCGCTGGCACCATCATCCGGCCGATCGACGTCCGGGTCCGACCGGTCTGACCGCCTGGCCCGAGGCCCAGGCCGAGGCCGCGCACCGGGTGATCGACGAGCTGGACGGTCGGGAGATCGTGGCCGCTGGCAACCTGGCCGATGTCGCCGACGACGGGCGGGCCCGGCCCGATCACCAGCAGGCGATGATGGCCCTGGTCGCCGAGCACGACCTCGCCGGCTGGTGGCAGTCGAGCCCGATCGACGGCTACCAGTTCGAATGGGGTTTCGAGCTCCGACCGGGTCTGATCACCGCCGACCGATCCGAGACGGCGGCGGCCGACGAGTACCGCCGGGCCTGGAAGACCTGAGCGACGGGTCCGGCGATCCCCGTATCGTGAGAGCACCGATCAGGAGGCGAGTCAGCATGGAGCAGGGCAGATACGACCTCGTCATCGTCGGCGGCAACGCCGGCGGGCTCTCCGTGGCGATCTCGTCGGTCCGATCCGGGATCGAGTCGGTCAGGATCGTCGAGCCCGGCAGCACGGTCGCCTTCCCGGAGCTGGTACCGGAGAACCAGCTCGACATCGGCTACGGCGAGTACGCGGTCGCAGTGGACGTCGACCCCGACGGCTCGTCGGACGACCTCGTCGTGACCACGAACCACCACGTCTACCGGACCACCGGCTGCCTGATCGCCCAGCGGGAGCGGGACCCGAATTGGGTGCCCCCGATCCCGGTGCCGGACAGCAAGCGGGTCCACGTCGACGAGCTGCCGGATCACGTGGCCGAGGAGGACATCCTGATCATCGGCCCGTCCGACAACGCCGTCGAGCTGGTCGCCAACGCCGCCCACCGCGGTGGCCGGGTGGTGATGGCGGCCGGTGGCATGGACCCCGGTCGGCTGTCGCCAGCCGGCGAGAACATGCTGCGGCGGCTGGAGCGGGAGCGGCGAGCCACCGTGCTGTACCGCTCGGTCCCGAGCCACATCGGCGAGATCGACGGGTATCCGATCGCCTACTTCTCGGACCGTCGGACCCCGGACCTCGAGTTCGATCATGTCGTCTTCGCCACCACCCGCTACCGGCCGGAGTCGGTGCGCAACGGGGTCAGCGACGCCGCCCTGGCCACCGGGCGGGTCGTCTTCCTGGGACTGCCCGACGAGGATCCGTCGATCAAGACCGCCACCGGCTGGGAGATCGGCAACGTCGTGGCCGAGGCCTGCTTCCCCGACTTGGACGTGGCCCCCGCCCGATCGAAGCTGCGGCAACGGGCCGGTCACGCGGGGGCGATCGAGGAGCTGCGGGACGAGTACTACAACGCCACCATCACCACGTTCGAGCCGACCCACTCCGACCTCTGGGTGCTCCGGGTCCGGCCGGACCACGGGGACACCTCCCATGTCCCGGGCCAGTACGCCTCGCTCGGGCTCGGCTTCTGGGAGGAGCGGACCGACGATGCGGTCGACGTCGACCTCGACGAGCGGTGGACCAAGCTCATCCGGCGGTCCTACTCGATATCCCACCCGATCTTCGACGAGCACGGGTACCTGGCCCGCCAGGTGCTCAGCGACGAGCTCGAGTTCTACATCGTCCTGGTCCGGCCGACCGAGGACAACGTCCCCGAGCTGACCCCCCGGCTTGCCCTCAAGCGCCCCGGCGACCGCATCTACCTCGGCCCGAAGGTGGCGGGCCGGTACACGCTGAGCTCCGTCGTCGACCCGCAGGCGACGGTCGTGTTCCTGTCGACCGGTACCGGTGAGGCGCCCCACAACTCGATGATCATCGAGCTGCTCCACAAGGGTCACATGGGTCCGATCGTCTCCGGTGTCACGGTCCGCAACTGGGCCGACCTGGGCTATCTCGACAAGCACCGCGAGCTGGAGCGCCGCTATGGCAACTATCGCTACCTGCCGATGCCGACCAGGGAGCCCGATGTGCCGAAGCGCTACCTGCAGGATCTCATCGTCGACGGCGATCTGGCCGAAGCGGCCGACGGGGCGCTCGATCCCGAGCGGGCCCACGTGTTCCTGTGCGGCAACCCGGCGATGATCGGACTGCCGGAGAAGGTCGACGGGGTCGACGTCTTCCCCGAGACCACCGGTGTGACGCAGCTGCTGGTCGATCGGGGTTTCCAGCTCGACCGCCGGGGCGATCCCGGCAACATCCACTACGAGGAGTACTGGTAGGCCGACCTTCCCCGTGGTCGAGCTACCGGCGAGGTCGGGCCGCCTGGGCCCGGACTCGGGTGCCCAGCTGGTGGAGGGAGAAGCCGGCCAGGATGGCGGCCAGTCCGGCTGGCCGTCGACCTCGTTGCCACCCGAGATGGTGGCCCGGTTGGCGATGGTCGAGCCGCCGGCCGATGTGACCTCGACGACGAGGGCAGCTCAGTCGAGCTGGCGGAGCTCTCTCTCCTCGTCTGGACGGATGGCGAAGGCCTCGATGAACCGCTGCCAGCCGGATGCGACGGCCAGGGCCGCCCCGAGCTCGAGGATCTGCCCGTCGGTGAAGTGGGCCTGCAGGCGCCGGAAGAACGCCTCGTCGAGGGTGGGCTGGTCGCCGGTCAGCTCGTCGGCCAGCTGGAGTGCCACGACGGTCGGCTCGGGCAGATCGGCCGTGTCGAGATCGCCGAGGGCCGCCTCCACCATCTCGTCATCGAGCTCGGTGCGCATCAACGATGCGCTGCGGACGCTGCTTCAATGCACGCACTGGTTGCGGTGGGCCAGCCGGATCCGGCACAGCTCCACCATCGCCGGGTCGAGCGTCGACCGGTCGGTGTAGATGAAGCCGGTCCAGTCGAGGAACATCCGTAGCACCTCGGGCTCCCGAGCCAACGTCAGGAACAGGTTGTCGTCCTCGTAGGCCTTGTCGAACCAGACCTGCCGTCGGGCCGCCAGCTCGTCGGTGAGCGAGGAGGCGTCGGCCTTCGGCAGGTGTCCACGGTCGTTGGCCATGGCTAAACGTTAGACCGTGTCCAGCTCGCCGAGCCATCGAGCGCGGCATCGTGACGACGACGGCCACGGGTCACGCCGGAGCGGGACCGTGCACCCGGGGTCACGCCGGAGCGGGACCGTGCACCCGGGGGTCACGCCGGAGCGGGACCGTGCACCCGGGGGTCACGCCGGAGCGGGACCGTGCACCCGGGGTCACGCCGGAGCGGGACCGTGCACCCGGGGTCACGCCGGAGCGGGACCGTGCACCCGGGGTCACGCCGGAGCCGGACCGTACTCCGGGGTGGCCGGGGTGTTCTCGTCGAGCGGGTAGATCGGGCGCCGCACGTTCTCGAACCTGAACAGCGAGTTGTCGCTGCTGGTCACCCCGACGCCGTTGCAGGGGATGTCCCGCCTGGAGATGTCGGCGAAGCCTGCCCGGTAGTGGATCCGCGACTTGAGGATCAGGTAGCGCATCGCAGTCGGCTCGATGCCGACACTGCGGAAGCAGCCTGGGTCCCACGGCTCGACGTTGCGGGAGCACACCACGACGAGCACCGAGCCGATCTGCAGCACCGCCGTCGGCCCCATGTCGGTCTGGGTGCCCCGGCCCATCGGGACGGTCACGGTGAACGCCCCGTCGGTCAGTGCCCTGACGGTACCCGTGACCGGGAGTGGCTCCCCTTTCCGGCCGATGGCGGGCATGTCCATCTTGCCCCCGAGGTCGAGGCTGACCTCGGCTCCCACTCCGGCCTCGGTCATCTGCCGCACCGCGGCCGGATCGCAGATGCCGAACATGGCCACGTCCTCGAGCCCCTGGGCCAGGACCTCGGAAAGGACTGCCGTGGTGTCCTGGGTCCCGCCGGAGGCGGCGTTGTCGGCGTGGTCGAGCAGGATGATCGGTCGGGTGTCCCCGGTTTCTTCTGCGGCCAGCCGCCTGGCCTCGGTGATGGTCTCCGCCAGGGGTCGGCTGTCGAATACGAACTCCTCCCGCTCGGTCCAGGCGGCGTCCAGCAGCTGGTCCCTGGCCTCCTCGGCCCGGGTCCGGTCGCCATCGGCGACGGTGACGACCGACAGTCCTGCGTGCCAGATGTCGGCCAGGGGGAACCCGCCGAACACCGAGCTGGCCAGGAGCCCCTCGACCTCCTGGCGGCGGGCCAGCTCCAGCAGGGGGCCCATCGGCTCGTCCTCGTGACCCATCCGCAGCGTCTGGGCCAGGATCGGCCGGCTGCCCCAGGCCATGACCGGATCGATCTCCCCCGCCAGCATCCTCACCAACAGCCGACCGGCGTGCTGGCCCGCCTCGTACATGTCGATGTGGGGATAGGTCTTGTAGCCGACCAGCACCGTGCAGTTGTCGACGATGGCGTCGGTCATGTTGGCGTGCAGGTCGAGGCTGACGGCGATCGGCAGGTCCGGCGCCAGCTCACGGATCCTGGCCAGCAGCGTGCCCTCGCCATCGTCGGTCGTCTCGGCGACCATCGCCCCGTGGAGATCGAGGAAACAGGCATCGCAGCCCGCGGCCACCGCATCGCAGATGGCGTCGGTCATCGTCCGGTAGGCCGCTGCAGCCACCCGCCCACTGGGGGCGGCGTTGGCTGCGATCGGGCTGACGATCTCCATCCCGGCTTCGGCGGCGACGTCGAGGAATGCCCCGATACCGGTACCGGTCCCCTTGAACCGCTCGACCACCTCGGCACCGGTCGGCACGCCGAACCCGCCCCGACCGAAGCGCTCGAGCGGTGTCGGCACCGGAGAGAAGGTGTTCGTCTCGTGCTCCATCATGGCCACCACCACGCGTCTGGTCATCGCCCGATCATCGCCCATCGGGGCCGAGTCGGCGAGCTGGGTCGGTGGTCCGGGCGCGGCTACGTTCTCTGTGATGGCCGAGGCGAACGCGAGCCCTGTGCAACCGAACCACAAGGGCCACCTGTGCCTGACGTTCGACTTCGACGGCCCGTCGCTGTGGATCATGCGGAAGATGACGACTGCCACCCCGGTGTCACGCGGCGAGTTCGGCGCCGTCGCAGTGCCCCGGATCCTGGCGCTGCTGGCCCGGCGAGACATCCCGTCGACGTTCTTCATCCCCGGCCACACCATCGAGAGCTATCCCGATGTCTGCCGGATGGTGGTCGACCATGGTTGCGAGGTCGGGATCCACGGCTACGCCCACGAGCTCAACGGGCTGCAGTCCGTCGACGAGGAGCGGGCGGCCATGACCCGTTCGGTCGAGCTGGTGACCTCGCTCACCGGGAGCGAGCCGATCGGCTACCGAGCTCCGGCCGGCGACCTGACCAACCAGACCATCGAGTTGCTGGAGGAGCTCGGGCTGACGTACGACTCGTCGCTGATGGGCCACGACTACCGGCCATACCGGGTGCGGGCCGGCGACGAGCTCCCGAACGACGGACCGGCCCGCTGGGGCCGGGAGACGTCGCTGATCGAGCTGCCGTGGTCGTGGACCAATGACGACTACCCCTATCTGGAGTTCGTGGCGTTCCGGCGGATGATCATGCCGGGCCTGGCCAGGCCGGACGACATGTTCGACAACTTCCTGGGCGACGTCGAGTGGATGACCCGGGAGGTGGAGGCCGGCGTGCTGACCCTGGTCTTCCACCCCCAGGTGATCGGTCGGGGTCACCGCCTGCTGGCACTCGAGCGATTCCTCGACTCGGCCGCCGAGCTGGGCGTGGTGTGCAGCTCGATGGCCGACATCGCCATCGCGGTCGGCGCCGGCGCCGAGTTCGGGATCGAGCGCCTCGGGACACTAGGAGACTAGGTCCGACCGCGGGCAACCGACCACAATGACCCCATGACCACTTCCCGGACCGACGCAGCGCTGACCCCCGAGGACCACGAGGACATCCGGCAACTGCTCGCTCGGTACAACCTGGCGATCGATCTCGGGCGGATCGACGACTGGGTGGGCTGCTTCACCCCCGACGGTGTCTTCGAGTGCATCGGCCTGCCGGAGGACTCCATCCTCGGGGGCCGCCACGAGGGGCCCGAGGCGTTGCGGGCCTACGCCGATGGACACTACGGGCTGCACAGGGGCAGGGCCCGGCACTGGAACTGGAACCTGCTGATCGAGGGGGCGGGCGATCGGGCCACCATGACCTCGTACCTGAACGCCTACTCGGCGGGTCAGGGCGACGACGCGGTGCTCCGGGCCACCGGCATCTACCGGGACGAGCTGATCAGGGCCGACGGGCAGTGGCGCTTCGCCAGCCGACAGGTGACGATCGACGGGGGATGACGCGCGTCGGTAGAGCTGGCGGTCACTCCAGGCAACCGGTGGCGGCGATCTCGGCCACCTCGTCGACGTCGTAGCCGAGCAGCTCGGTGAGGATCTCGAAGGTGTGCTCGCCGAGCAGCGGGGCCGCGGTCCGAGGTCCGTGGTCGTAGCCCTCGATCCGGTACTGATGACCGGCGTAGGGGATCGTGCCGACCTCGCCGTGGAGCAGCCAGCGATAGAAGTTGCGGTGGGCGTACTGGGGATCGGCCAGCAGATCGCTGCTTCGCTGGACCCGACCGGCCGCGACACCGACCGCGGCGAGCGTGGCCTCCACCTCGGTCTCGGTCCGCTCCCTCGTCCAGGCCGAGATACCGACGTCGATGGCGTCGTGGTTGGCCACTCGCCCACCGACCGAATCGAGGACGGCCCCCATGGCCCAGCCCGGATTGCCGATGGCGTCCCGGAACCGCAGCCAGGCCTCGTCGTCGACGACCGAGACGGCAACCCAGCAGTCGTCACCCCGGCAGGGATAGACGCCCTGGGGGGCCATCGCCGGGCTCCGATTGCCCGACCGGCTCGGCGTCGCCCCGTCCAGCTCGTGGTGCAGCAGCTCCGGGGCGAGGAACTGCAGTGCCATCTCCAGCTGGCCCGCCTCGATGTGGCAGCCTTCGCCGGTCCGGGAGCGTCGATCGAGCGCCGCCACGAGGGCGGTGGTGATGAACCTGGGTCCGATTGTGTCGGTGTAGGCCAGCCATGGTCCGTCCGGTGGCAGGTCCGGCCAGCCGACCAGATCGAAGAAGCCGGCGATGGCGGCGGCGTGGTAGCCGTAGCCGGCCATCGTCGAGCACGGACCACCCCCGCCGAGCAGCGAGGTGGTGACGGTGATGACGTCGGGGTTCGTCCGGCGGATCTCGTCCGGCCCGAGGCCCATCCTGGTCATCGTTCCGGGCGTGAAGCTGTCGATCACCACGTCGGCCCAGTCCACGAGCCGACGGGCCACGGTCAACCCGCCCTCGTTCTTGAGATCGATGCTCAAGCTCTTCTTCGAGGTGTTGAAGGTGCCGAAGAAGTTCGAGCGGTCGACCCCCGGTACGCCGTCCTTGAACGGCGGCTGGTTTCGCAGCCCGTCCATGCGGTTGCCCGACTCGACCCTGACGACGGTCGCACCGTGATCGGCCAGGCACTTGGCGGTGATCGGGCCGACCCCGATCCAGCTGAAATCGGCCACATTGAGTCCGTCGAACGGCAGCCCGGATCGGGCGGTGATCGGCGATGGTCGGCGCCGGTCGGACGCAACGGTGAACGCCGTCGATCGGGGCCCTGGCCGGCACGGCGACCGCCCGGCCGTCGGTCGGCGCCCGTCGACGGAGAGGAACGAGCCGACGACCCGGGGTCGCTGGTCGCTGGCAGGATCGCCGTCTCCGGGTCCGGCTGGCTCGATGGTCGGGTCGTCGCTGAAACGCTGCCAGAACGACCGCGCCTCCAGGTGGTCGAAGGACAGGAGATCGGCGACGTCGTTGACGGGGGCGATCGTCACGCCGAGCTCGATCCCCCGTTCGAGCAGCTCCCGCTTGGTGGAGCGGAGGCACAGCTCGTCGAGTGCGTCGATGAGGTCCTCGTGCGCCACCAGTGTCTCGTCGCCGTCGATGATGCGGGCGTCGTAGGTTTCCCAGTCCTCTTCCTCCCATGAGCGGTCGACGATGCCCTCGTCGATCATGAGCCGGGCGAGCCCGGCGGCGTTGACCGCCCGGGGGACGAGGATCACGTAGCCGTCGGCGCAGGCCCTGCGGAGCGGGACGGTCATCGACAGCTCCAGGGTGGCGCCCGTTCGCTCGAAGTCCCAGCCCTGGATGGCGTGGGCCTCCATGGCGTTCAGCATGGTCCAGGTCATCGCGGACTGGGCCGAGAGGTCCACGAACTGCGCCTCGCCGGATCGGTCGGCCCGAGCCTTGGCGACGAGCGCCGCCAGCGCGGCCTCGGCGCCAGCGTGCCGCCAGACCTGGGGCACGGAAACCTGCACAGGCGCCCGCTCCGGTGTGCCCTGGATGCGGACCGGGCCGCCGAGGGCGGCGATCGTCAGCTCGGAAGACGGGAGCCCGGCCCGGGGCCCGTCGCTCCCGAACGGCGTGACGAGCACCGAGACGATGGCGTGGTCGAGCTCCGACAGCTCGGCCCGATCGACGCCATAGCGGGCGAGCTGTCCCGGAGGGCCCGAATCGATCACGATCGCAGCCGCCGCCAGCAGGTTCCGGATCGCGGTCCGGTCCGCTGCCCTCGACGGATCGAGCGTCACCGATCGCTTGCCGCTGTTGTAGACGGCGAACTGGAGGCTCTCGCCTTCGTGGATCGGCCAGGCCCGGCGGGCCGGCGAGCCACCGGGGGTCTCGACCTTGACGACGTCGGCCCCCAGCTCGGCCAGGATCCACGGGCCGATCTCACCCCGGTGGTCGGTCAGATCCAACACCGGCAAGCCATCGAGCATCCCGGCCAAGCTAGTGTGCCGCCGACCACCGGTCATACTTGGCCGCTGGACGGAGCGATGGGAGAGTATCGGGCGTGACGGAGCCAGAAGCGACTGCGAACCCGGACGGGACCCCCAGCCGAGCGCCGGCCGGCGAGCCGCGCTCGGATGGCGAGCCGAAGAACATCATCGGCTACTGCGAGCCGTGGTCGCTTCGGGCCGGGGAGACCATCCGGCTGCTCGCATCCAGCCACGTGCCCGGTCCGGCGGCGCTGTCGCTGGTCCGGCTGCACTGTGGTGATCCCACCAAGGCCGGCCCAGGCTACGCCGAGGAGGCGGTGACGACGAGCCTGCCGCCAGCGGTCGAGTTGCGACACCAGGCGCTGCGGCCAGGATCGTTCGCGACGATCGACCTGTCCGGGCTCTCGGCCTCCCGATCGCTCGAGCTGCGATTCGCGGTCATGGCCACCCGCCCGGCCGAGCCACAACTGATCGCCACCGTCGCCGGTCAGTCGCTCATCGCCCAGATCGTGCTCGACGGCGGCATCCTGCGAGCCAGGGCCGGTGGGACCGACCTGGCCCTCCGGCCGTCCCCGCTGGCCAACCGCCGCTGGTACGACGTCGAGGTGGCCCTCGACCTGTCGACCGGCACGATCCGCGGGCTGGTCACCACCGCTCCCTCGGTCTCCCCCGGCCGGGACCTGGTGGAGCCCGACGGCGAGCGGGTGACGGCCAGGATGTCGGTGGGGGCGTCGATGCTCGACGCGCTGGTGTTCGCAGGCGACGGCATCGGCGACGAGACCGATGTCAGGTTCGACGGGCGCATCGCCCGACCCCACCTCCGGATCGACGACACCGAGCTGTGGTGGGACCTGAGCCGGGAGCTCGACGGTCCGACAATGCTCGAGGGCAGTGGGAACGACCGCCACGGCGTGCT
>JAHELU010000290.1 GCA_024644005.1 Acidimicrobiales bacterium
TTCCCGGGCGGCCTGTGCTGCAGGCCGCAGCTTCCCGGGCGGCCTGTGCTGCAGGCCGCAGCTTCCCGGGCGGCCTGTGCTGCAGGCCGCAGCTTCCCGGGCGGCCTGTGCTGCAGGCCGCGTGGCTGACTACCGTGATGGCCATGCCTGCCAAGACCCGGACCTCGAAGCCCTCGTACATCGGCCTGCTCAACGCCATCTCGGTCGCCGAGACGGCGGCCGAGCCGCTGTTCCTGGCCTGGGCGGCCAGGACGAGCGACGCCAAGCTGGCCGAGACCCTCCGGTTCGTGGGGATGCGGGAGGGTGAGCACGGCAAGGCCTTCGCCAAGCGGTTGCTGGAACTGGGCTACGAGGTCCGCCAGCCGGAGCAGCCGGGGCCGGATCCGGAGGCGCTGAAGATCGCCGACTCCCGCCGGTCGGACCTACGGAAGTTCGAAGAGCTCGGGTTCGGTCAGGGCCAGAGCGACAGCGACGTCTTCGACAACATGTTCACCGACAAGACCATCGACCCCATCACCGGTGGCTTGCTCGGGCACTACATCGCCGAGGAGCGCGACTCGGTACGGCGGCTGTCGGCCGAGTACGAGCGCATCAAGCGGGCGGACTCCAGGAAGAAGGCGAAGAAGCGCTCGGCCCGGAAGGGGTCCGCCCCGGCATCCGCAGCGGCCTCGTGATGCGGCTCCTCGACGGCGTCCGGGTCTTCGAGCTCGGCATCGCCATCGCTTCACCGAACGCCGGCCGGCTACTGGCCCACCAGGGGGCCGAGGTCTACAAGGTGGAATCACCGACCAGTCCCGACGTGGTCCGTCTGATCGGCAGCGCCTGGCTCCGAGGCGATGACGGCCTGGCGCCTGCGATGCCCGACTCGAGCCCGTACGTGCCCGAGTTCAACGCGGACAAGAAGAGCGTGGCCATCGACCTCAAGCGGTCCGAGGGGCGGGAGGCGGCCCGCCGGCTGCTGGCCAACTGCGACGTGTTCCTGGCCAACTACGGGGCACGGGCGCTGGCCGAGCTCGGCCTCGACTACGAGTCGGTCCGGGCCCTCCGCCCCGACATCGTCTACGTGCAGCTGCCGGGGTTCGGGTCCGATCCCGAGATGCCCTACTACCCCTACGTGGCCTGGGGCCCGAACCAGGCCCCGCTCGTCGGCATCGACGACCTGACCGGACATGCCGATCGCGAGCCAGCCGGCATCGCCACCGTGGCCCCGCCCGACTACCTCGCCTCGCTCCACGCCGCGTTCTGCGTGCTGGCCGGGCTCGAGCAGCGGGACCGGACCGGGGAGGGGGTCCACGTCGACATCGCCCAGTTCGAGGCCACGATCTCGCTGCTCGGCCCGTTCGCCATGGACCACGCCCTGACCGGGCACGCCCAGTCGAGGATCGGCAACCGCTCGCTGTGGTATGCCCCGGAAGGGGTCTACCCGTGCCGAGGTGAGGAGCGGTGGATCGCCATCAGCGTCGTCGACGACGACGCCTGGGACCGGCTACTGACCATCGCCCCGCCGGAGCTGGCTGCCGACGACCGGTTCGCGACGAACGAGTCCAGGATGGACAACGTCGACGCCCTCGACGAGGCGATGGCCGGCTGGACATCGGCGTTCAACAACGTCGACCTGGCGGCCCGGCTGCAGCGGGTGGGGGTGGCGGCCCACATCGTGGCCACCAACGAGGACATCCTCCAGGACCAGCACGTGATGGAGTCGGGCTGGTATGCGGTCAGACCGAGCGCCCGATTCACCCGGGACCTGTTCGGCGGCTCCCCGCTCCGGATGAGCGAGACACCGGGGCGGTGGGACCGTGGCGGACCGAGCTCCGGGGAGCACACGGGCGAGGTGCTGACCGGCACCGCCGGCCTGACCGAGGAGGAGGTGGAGGCGCTTCTGGCCGATGGCGCCGCCTTCACCATGGACCGCCCAGACCTGCGCATCGACCGACCGTACGAGAACTGGCTCCACGTCCTCCTGCCCCGGGAGGCCGTCGACAGCAGGGACCTGCTGTGAGCGGGCCATTCGAAGGTCTGCGGCTGATCGATCTCTCCGGCCTGGCCGGCGCCTACGGCGGTCGGCTGTTCGCCGCCCTCGGCGCCGAGGTGATCAAGGTGGAGCCGCCGGCTGGCAATCCGATGCGGCGGATGGCCCCGTTCGTGCCGGGGGCCGGCCATCCCGAGGCGTCGCTGTGGTGGGCCTACCTCGCCATGGGGACCAAGAGCCTCGTCGTCGACATCGAGAGCGAGTCGGACCGTGCCCGGTTGGGTCGATTGCTGGCCGAAGCCGACATCGTGCTCGACGACCACGGTCCCGGGGTGCTCGATGACCGCGGTCTCGGCTACGAGTCCATCGCCGCGTCGAACCCCGGTGTGGTCTGGGTGTCGATCACCCCGTTCGGCCTCTCGGGACCGAAGCGGGACTGGGCATCGTCCAACCTGGTGGCGTGGGCCGCCTCCGGCGTGCTGTACGCAGTGGGATTCGACGACCAGCCGCCGGTGGTGCCGGGCGGGCCGGCACAGCTGGGCATGCACGCCACCGCCCTGAATGCGGCGGTGGGGGCGGTGCTCGGGCTCCGGGGTCGGCGACTGATCGGCCGTGGTCAGCTGGTCGACCTCTCGCTGGCCGAGGCCTGTCTGGCCATCTCCCCCGAAACCGGTCTGGCGCTGTTCCTCGACGATCGGGTCCACCGGGCCCGAACCGGGAATCGCAGGACCCTCAGCCGACCGTTCGGGCTCTACCCCTGCCAGGACGGGTACGTGTCGATCCTGGTCCTCATGCCCCGCCACTGGGAAGCGATCGCCCAGTGGGCGAACGAGGTGTGCGGCAACGAGGCGATCATCGACCCGGTCTTCGCCGACATGACCGTTCGGGGCGAGACGATGGAGCTGGTCGACAGCTGGGTGGAGGAGCTGACCATGTCGATGACGCTGCTCGAGTTCTTCCAGGAGGGCCAGCGGCGGGGCATCCCGATCACCCCGGTCAACACGATCGAGACACTGCGGACCGATCCCCACCTGGCGGCCACGGGCTTCTGGGACACCGTGGAGCTGCCCACCGGGGGCGAGGTGGCGATACCCGGAGCGCCCTTCCGGACCAACGCCCAGTGGTGGAAGCTCGGCCGTGCCCCCCGGCTCGGTGAGCACACCGAGGAGCTCGTCGCCACCACCGACCCCGCTCACGGCGCCTGAGCCCGCCCGCCCACGGCCGGCGACCTCGTGGCGGGCGATTTGCTCTACAGCTGCCATCGGTTCGAGCGGGCCGCGGCCTGGTCTGTGGCGGGCGAACCGGTCCGT
>JAHELU010000006.1:0-32045 GCA_024644005.1 Acidimicrobiales bacterium
CAAGGTGCATCGTGTCGCCAAGGGACAGACGTTAGGCAAGATCGCCAAACGGTACAACGTAACGACGGCGGCTATCTGTGAGACGAACGGAATTGATGAGCGCGCTGCTATCAAACCCGGGCAGCGGCTGTGTATCCCGCCACGGAGTGATGTCGACGGCAGCCAATCGCGCGACCAGTGCAAGCTCGGGCCTGACAAGAAGAAGCTCGCCAAGAAGAAGGCAGCCGCAAAGGGTGCCAAGAAGGGGGGCCGCACCGCCGTAAAGTGGCACAAAGTCTACAAAGGCCAGCGGCTCGGTACCATCGCCAAGCGGTACAACGTCACTGTCGAGGCGATCACCAACGCCAATGAGATCAGCCAGCGCGCACCCATCATTCCGGGACAGATGCTCCTGATTCCCGCGCAGTCTGACGCAGATGGCAGCCAGGCGCGGAAGTTGCTCGACAAGGGACCGCCGGCTCTGCGCGAGAAAGCCGGCAAGAAATCCAAGCACAATAGCTGGGACAAGTACGTCAAGAAGCCGCCGCGCAAGGGATACGTGACGAAGATGAGCAGGCTGAGCAGGATGGGGGCGCCGAGCAGTGATGCAATCGACGCGACCAGCGCTCCGACTGCGAACGGCGCCAAGAAGAAGGACCCGGCGATCAGTATCTCGCCGATCCCGAATACAGCAGCTGCTGCGAGCCATATCGCGGCCCAGATCGCAGACTCCTCCATGCCGCTGTCCTTTCTGTGCGGTGGTTCCTTCTCCTGACACTACTAACGTCGGCAGCATCTGGCCCGTTCCCTGCATCCGCCGATAGTTTTGTTTGATGGCCCGCCTGCTCAGCGTTCACGCTCATCCCGACGACGAGGCCTCGAAAGGGGCCCCCACCGTGGCCCGCTACGTTGCCGAGGGCCACAGGGCCTACCTGGTCTGCGCCACCGGAGGCGAAGAGGGCGACATCCTGAACAAGGCCATGGATCGCCCCGAGATCAGGGAGAACCTGGCCCAGGTCAGGGCGGAGGAACTGGAGCGATCGGTGAAGGCCATCGGGTACCACGAGCTGTCCTGGCTCGGCTATCGGGACTCCGGCATGCCCGAGAGCGAGTCCAACGAGCATCCCGACTGCTTCGCCAAGGCCGACCTCGACGAGGCGGCCGGGCGGCTCGTGTCGATCGTTCGTCGCCTGCAGCCCCACGTGGTGCTCACCTACTCCGATGATCAGCAGGGGTATCGCCATCCCGACCACCTCAGGGTCCACGACGTCAGCGTCCTCGCCTTCGAGCGGGCAGCCGATCCGTCGTGGTATCCCGAGGCCGGCGAGCCGTGGCAGCCGGCGAAGCTGTACTACTCGGTCTGGAGCCGGGCCAGGCTGGCCGCCCACCACCAGAAGTTCCAGGACCTGGAGCTCGAGTCGCCATACAACGCCGACTGGTTCAAGCGGCCGTCGCTCGATCACCGGGTGACGACGAAGGTCGACGTCAGCGACTACTACGGGGTCCGGCGGGAGGCGCTGCTGGCCCACGCCACCCAGGTCGACCCCAACGAGAAGTTCTGGTTCGGGCTGCCGGATGACGCAGCCGCCCAGGCGTACCCGTACGAGGACTACATCCTGGCCCGGTCCCATGTCGACACCGACGTCCCCGAGGACGACCTGCTGAAGGGGCTGGCCGGCCGGGACGAGGCTGCCGCCTGATGCCGGACACCGGTGACCTGCTCACCGAGAGCTGGGTCGATCGGGCGATCTCGAGCTCAGCGGCACTCGCAGAGCCCGGCCCCCGCTCGGCCGTGGTTGCGATGACGATCGGCAAGACCCGCCGAGCCGAGCTCGACATCGTCGACGGGCGGGTGGTGGCGGGCCGGGTCTTCGGAGATGGTGCAGGCGGCGGTGCCGGTTCGGTCGACGATGCGTCGGTCGGTGTGACGGTGCCGGTCACCGAGGACCAGCTGGCCGCGTTCGCCGACGGCTCGCAGTCGCTGGCCAGGGCCTACATGGAGGGCGACGTGAAACCGGTCGGCTCGACGGGTGCGCTCCTCGCTCTCGTCGAGCTGTTCGAGGACGCCGAGTTCCGGAAGGGGCTCAGCGAGGGCTGACCGCCGGGCGCGGCGTCAGCCGAGCCGCCCTGCCCGCTGGGCCTCCCGCAGGATCCGGTAGCCGACGAGCTCGGCCCCGGAACGCTCCAGTGCGGCCCGGAAGGCCCAGTCGTCCGTTGCCAGGTGGGCGTCGCTGACCATCGCCGTCCACCCTGCGGTGATGGCCTGGAGCTCGGGCGTGTCGTGAGCGGGCCGGACGTGGATCTCGGTGACCCCCGGTTCGAGGTGGTGTATCGCAGTCTCGACTATGGCCCGTGACGGTCGGCCGCGAGGTCCGGCAACGACGCGGTCGGCGACGAGGACTCCCTCCTGGGCCGCGAGCTTCCGGGCCGGAAACCCGACGTCGACATCGGGGTCCGGGAGGCTGATCGGCAGTGCGAGCTCGACCGCCAGCTCCAGGTAGACGTCGAAGAGCTCCGGCCGGAGGCAGAGGGCGTCGAGGTGGGAGCTGAGATGGGTCGGGTCGTAGCCCCACAGGACGGCCCGCTCGAACTGGGCCCGGCATTCGCGACGCAGCTCGTCGATGTCGGCGTGCTCGCCGAGGTCGTGGGGCGTGCGGGGAAAGCCGCCGTCACCGTCGAGCAGGGAGGGAGCCCGGGTGATCGGCCCCCACCGGTAGGTGTCGAACTCGGCGTTGGCGGTGAGCGCCACCCCGACGTCGTCGCCCTGGTAGTGGGCCGCCGCCCCCCGGGCCCAGGGGCACGGAACCTGCAGCCCGGCGCTCGTGGCCACCCCGTGCCGGAGCGCGGCGTAGGTGCCGAGGTTGCTGGCGTTCGAAGCGCCGAGACCGTCGCAGACCAGGATCACGAGGCGTTCCGTCGGGGCCCGTCCCAGCTGCTCCAGTAGCGCGGTCACACCTAGGACGGTAGCGGCCGGGCGGGTCGATCGCAGCGGTGGGGCGCGGGCGGTGGATCAACCCGTTCGGGGATCGGCGGGCCAGTGGTGCTTCGGGTACCGGCCGGCCATCTCCTTTCGTACCTCGGCCCACGAGCCGGACCAGAAACCGGCGAGATCGGACGTGATCTGGATGGGCCGGTCGGCCGGCGACAGCAGCTCGACGGTCACCGCCACGGCGCCGTCGACCAGGTGCGGAGTGGCGGTGAGACCGTACACATCCTGGGCCCTGGCGGAGATCATCGGACGCTCCGCCAGGTAGTCGATATCGACCTCCCGCCCGGTCGGCAACCTGAACCTGGCCGGTGCCAGGCGGTCGATGGCGGCCACGGCCTCCCACCCCAGCCGCTGGCGCAACACGTCGACCAGCTGGATCCGCTCGATGTCGGCCCGACCGACGGCGCCGGCCAGCAACGGGGTGAACAGCTCGTCTGCCGCGGCCAGCAACGACGGATCGTCGATCGGTCGCTCGATCAGCTCCGGCCGGTGCTCGGCCACGAGGGCGGCCCTGGCCTGCAGGTTGCGAGCGCGGTCGGTCCAGCCCAGCACGGCCAGTCCCGTCTCGACGATCCGTTCGACGAGGGCCTCGGTCACCCTGGCCGACGGCTCCACCGGCTGGTTGTGGGTCCCCAGGTCCAGCGCTCCCAGCCGTCGCTCGACCCGCATCGTCAGGTCGTCGGCGGCATCGTCCCAGCCGAAGAACGTGCGCTCGCTGATCTCGGCGGCATAGCCGAGCTCGACGTCGATGGGGTCGATGGCCGCAGCCTTGGCGATGCGGGCGTTGCGCTTCGAGCCGGTCAGCTCGGCCACGACGAGCATGTCCTCGTGGGCCATGGGATCGGCCCGGTCGATCTCGCCTCCCATGCCGTTGCGGAGTCGGAACCGGCCACCCTGGCCCCGCCGCTTCTGGGCCAGACGATCGGGATAGGCCAGCGCAAGGGCCCGGCCGAGGTCCCCGGGATGGACCGGGCCCTCGGCGGCCCCGGTCCGGCGGAGGAGGTCATGGGCCCGTCGTCGGACCGTCTGGATGGCGGCCCCATCGGCGTCCGGCACCCGGTGGTCACGGTCGGCCACGAGCTGGACCCGGGTCCAGAGGTCGACCGGCCGCTCACTCGGCCGGCCACCGATCACGTCCCGCTCGGTCAGCAGCGTGGCCAGGATGGCGGCCGGCCACCCGAGCGGGCCGTCGCCGACGCCGGCCAGCATCGCCGCCAGCCGGGGATGGACCGGCAGCTCCAGCATCCTGCGACCGTCGTCCGTCAACCGGCCGTCGTGGTCGATGGCGCCGAGCAGTCCGAGCACCTCCCGGGCTGCGTCGATCGCAGACCGGCTCGGCGGATCGAGCAGTCGAAGCTCGGCCGGGTCGGCGACGCCCCAGGCCATCGACTCGAGCACCAGGGGCGCGAGATCGATCTGGGTGATCTCCGGCTGCTCGTGGCGAGGTCGGGCGGCATGCTCCACCTTCGACCACAGCCTGACGGCGACCCCGGGGCCCAACCGGCCGGCGCGACCCGCCCGCTGGTCGGCTGACGCTTTCGAGCTGGCAACCGTCACCAGCTTCGACAGTCCGGAGGCCGGATCGTAGCGTGGGCGCCTGGCCAGCCCGGCGTCGACCACTGCCGTTATGCCGTCGACCGTGAGCGAGGTCTCCGCGACATCGGTGGCCACCACCACCCGCTGGCGACCGGTCGGAGAGGCCTGGAGCGCAGCGTCCTGCTCTGCTGCGCCGAGCGCACCGTACAGCGGGTGGATCTCGGCATCGACGGTGCCCCGGAGCTGATCGACGGTCCGGCGGATCTCGCCGACCCCGGGGAGGAACACCAGCACGTCGCCACGGTCGGTCATGGTCTGGCGGACTGCGCCGGCCACCGCCTGTTCCAGCCGATCCCGCTTTCCCATCGGCCGCCAGCGGACTTCGACGGGGTGGGAGCGACCCTCGCACTCGACCACCGGGGCGGGCCGGCCGTCGTCGCCGATCAGGGCCGCCACGGCCGCAGCGTCGATCGTCGCCGACATGACCAGCAGCCGGAGGTCGTCCCTGATCGTCTCCCTGGCTTCCAGCGCCAGGGCGAGGCCGAGATCGGCGTGGATGCTCCGCTCGTGGAACTCGTCGAACAGGACCGCGCCGACGCCGGGCAGGCTGGGGTCTCGCTGCAGCCGCCTGGTCAGGATGCCCTCGGTGATCACCTCGATCCTGGTCCGAGGGCTGACCTTGTGGTCGTCCCTGGTCCGCCAGCCGACGGTGTCCCCGACCGGCTCGCCGAGCAGCCACGCCATCCGCCTGGCCATCGCCCGAGCCGCCACCCGGCGCGGTTCGAGCACGAGGATCCGATCGTCGGCCAGCCAGTGCTCGCCGAGCAGGCGGAGCGGCACCACGGTGGTCTTGCCGGCCCCCGGCTCCGCGGTGAGCACCGCAACGCCCCGCTCGCCGAGGACCAGACGGACCTGATCGATGACGGACTCGATCGGCAGGCCGGTATCGGGTACGAGGCGGGGCACGGCCTCCATCCTGGACCGAAGCGGCCACGATCCCACCCGCCCCTCATTGCAGCGGTTGGTCCGGCCCGTCGCAGCGGCTCCACAGCCCCGCCCCCTCGGCCCGTGCCAGGTTGCGGGCCGTGCTCAGCGCGGGCGCCAGCGCCGTGTTCGGCTCGTAGGAGGCGACATCGGCCAGGCCGTTGCGGACCAGCCACCGATTGACGAACAGCTCGTCGGCGGCGCGGTAGACATAGAGCAGCAGGCGGCCGTAGCGGTCGCGAGACTGGTCGTCCCGGACGAGCCGCACCTCCTCGCCCGGCGGCAGCAGCGTGGCCAGCTCGGCCGATGCCTCCCGGCCGAAGCACTGGACCGGCACCGACGGGTGCACCGACTCCGGGGCGTCGATGCCGAGCAGCCGGACCCGCTCCCGGCGCGCCCCGAACAGCAGCTCGATCGTGTCGCCGTCGACGACCGTCGCGACGATCGCCCGGTCGGGAGCGACCGATCGATCAGGGTCGACGTCGGGCGTGCAGCCGGACGCAACCGCTGTGGCCAGCAGGACCGCAGCGAGACCGCTGCTGTATCCAGATGCGTTCGATGATCGTTCCGGTATCCAGCCCACCGCCACAGCACATCGTGATGAGGGCGGTTGCCGAACCGGCACGCTCCAGCTCGTGCACCGCCGTGGTCATAAGGGAGGCACCCGTGCCTCCGAGGGGGGTGGCCCAGTGCGATGGCACCACCGTTGGGGTTGACGATATCCATCGGGGCGTCCAGCTTCCGAGCCCAGGTCAGCACGACGGGCAAACTAGGAGTCTCGGGCGGGAGCCAGCTACGGCCGGCCAGGGCCAACGGTTGCGGGCAACGAGTGGGCAACGACTGGGCAACGACTGGGCAACGAGCGGTGGTGACCGATCGGCTCAGGCCGCAGCCCGATGGACGGGCCCGCGATCGCTGCGGCCTCGGCCGGCATCGGGTGCGGCAGCCGGAGCCGCATCGGCGGTGGTGTTGGCGGCCGCCAGTGCGGCCCTGGCCCGAGCGACACCGGCACGGCCGATCTCCACGGTCCGCCGATCGAGCTTCCAGGCGTGATCGGTTTCGATCAGTTGGAGTTGTGCACTTGCCATGATCCCAGTATCCCGACGAGGTGTGACAGTCTGAGAGAACCCCTGGAACGGTGGGATATTCCGCCGACCGGGTCCGGCAACTTCGTCCGTACGGGCTGGCGACGGTACGGTTCGTTCGTGGTTAGCCAGCGGTCGGTTGCGGCCGGTCTGCGGCCGAGTCAGCTCCGGTGGCTCATGGCCGGCCTGATGGTCGGCCTCTTCCTGTCGTCGACCGAGCAGACCGTCGTCGCCACTGCGCTACCCACGCTGGCCGGCGAGCTCGGCGGAGCCAACCGCATCGCCTGGGTCGTGTCGGCCTACCTGCTCACCTCGACCGTCGTCACGCCGCTCTACGGCAAGATGTCCGACCTGTTCGGCCGGCGGGTCGTCTACCAGACCTCGATCTGGATCTTCCTGGTCGGGTCGGCGCTGTGCGCGCTGTCCCAGACGATGAACCAGTTGGTGGCGGCCAGAGCGGTCCAGGGTCTGGGCGGGGGCGGGTTGATGTCGCTGGCGTTCGTGATCGTCGGCGACGTCGTCTCGCCTCGCCAGCGCGGCCGCTATATCGGCGCCTTCACCGCCGTCTTCACGGTGTCGGCCGTGACCGGACCGATCTGGGGCGGGCTGCTGGTGGACGGTCCGGGGTGGCGCTGGGTCTTCTGGGCCGTCGTCCCGGTCTCGGCGGTCGCCCTCGTCGTGACGGGCAAGGGTCTCCGGCTGCCGTTCGCCACCAGGGATCGACCGATCGACTGGCCGGGCATCGCCCTGCTGGTGGTGGCCGCCACCGGCCTCATCCTCGTGCCGGTCTGGGGCGGCGACACCTATCCCTGGACATCGTGGCAACTGCTCACGACCGCCACGGTGGGGCTGGTGGCATCGGCGGCCTTCGTGGTCCAGGAGCGCCGGGCCGCCGAGCCGATCATCCCCCTCCGGCTGTTCGGCGACCCGACCGTGCGAACGGTCTTCGTGATGGGATTCCTGCTCATGGCGTCGTTGTTGGCGGTGGCGACGTTCCTGCCGCTGTTCCTCCAGGTGTCGACCGGGGCCTCGGCCACCCGCAGCGGGTTGCTGCTGACCCCTCAGAGCATCGGCATCAGCCTCATCGCCGCGGCGAGCGGGTGGCTGGTGTCCCGCACCGGCCGCTACAAGTGGACCCTGATCCTGGGACCGGTGCTCACCGTGGCGGCCCTCGTCCTCCTCACCGGGATCGGGCCGGACACCGGCGCCGGCGACCTCGCCCCGATCCTGTTGCTCTACGGCTTCGGGCTGGGACTCATCTTCCCCAACCTCACGCTGTCGGTGCAGAACGCGTCGCCGATCGATGACCTCGGCATCGCCACGTCGACGTCGAACTTCTTCCGCAGCATGGGCGGGGCATTCGGCGCAGCGGTCGGCGGGGCCGTGCTGACTGCGAGGCTCGACGCCGAGCTGCTCGATCGCCTCGGGGCCGAGCGGTTGGACGGACTGGGTGGGGCCGAAGGACTGATCCGCAGTCCCCGGGTGGTCAAGGACTTCGCCGTCGAGCTCCGTCAGCCGGTGGTCGAGGCGGTGAGCGAATCGGTGGAAGCGGTGGTGTGGCTGTCCGTTCCGGTCATGGTGGCGGTGCTGGTCCTGGGGGCCCTGGTGAAGGAGGAGCCGCTCCGGACATCGTCGGCCATCGGTGGCGAGGACTCGCCGGTCACCGACCTGCCCTCCGCCGACTGAGTCGATGCTGCGGAGCAGCAGCTCTGCGAGTTTCGCCTCCGGCGAACATCGTCCGCTCCGAGAGGTGCCCCTAAGGACCTCAGCGAGTAGGCGAGGTCGCTCGCTTCGCCACGGTGGGATCTCGGCTCGCAGAGCCGAGATCTCGGCGCTGTATACCGGGTCGATCCGCCTACCGGCGGATCTCCTAAGCCCGATTCTGTCGAAGGTCCTGACGCCGAGCCCCGACGCGGTGGCCCTGTCGATACCGTCCGGGGCGTGCGACACTGCCGCATATGAGCTGCTGCGTGCCGGGCGACGACAGTCGGGGGGGCAGGGATCGCATCCGCCACGGTCCTCGAGCGACCGGCGGGTCGTTGGGGCCGATCGGGCTGCAGCCATGAGCGATGGGGCCGATCGGGCTGCGCCGAGGATCGAGCTCTGTGGTGGCGCCTTCGTGCGGCAACGTGTGGGAGTGGTGCGCCGACTGGGTCACCGCCGACTACTACCTCGACAGCCCGCCGGTCAACCCGCCGGGGCCGGACATGGGCCGGCAGCGGGTGATGCGGGGCGGGTCGTACCCGTGCCACCACTCCTATTGCCATCGGTACCGGGTCGGGGCCCGTAGCTCGAGCGGACCGGACAGCTCGGCGGGCAACCTCGGTTCCGTACCGTCGCCGGCCTCGCTGAGAACGGACCGCCGGATCAGCGGGCGCACCGGACCGGCGTCGGCTAGAAACGGGCCATGAGCGAGACCTTCCAGGGCGTGATCAACCGCGAGGTGAGCGACTCCGAGCCATGGTGGCCCGATCCGGTGCTACCGCCGGCGGGCAGCCCGAACCTGGTGGTGATCCTGCTGGACGACACCGGGTTCAGCCACCTGAGTTGCTTCGGCTCGATGATCGAGACCCCGAGCTTCGATCGGCTGGCCGCCTCCGGGCTCCGCTTCGCGAACTTCCACACCACCGCCCTGTGCTCGCCGACCAGGGCCTGCCTGCTGACCGGCCGCAACCATCACTCGGTCGGCATGCGGGCCATCTCCAACTTCGACACCGGCTTCCCAAACATGCGGGGCCGGATCAGTCCCACCGCCGCCACCCTCGGCGAGCTGCTCGGCCCGCTGGGCTACGCCACCATGGCGGTCGGCAAGTGGCACCTGGCCCCGATGCGGGAGGCCTCGGCGGCGGGGCCGTTCACCGACTGGCCCCTGCAGCGGGGCTTCGACCGGTTCTACGGGTTCCTCAACGGGGAGACCGATCAGTTCCATCCCGAGCTGTGCGCCGACAACCACTTCGTCGATCCGCCCGCCACCCCGGAGGAGGGCTACCACCTGTCAGAGGACCTGGTCGACCGGGCCATCGACATGATCCGCAACCAGAAGTCGCTGGTGCCGGAGCGGCCGGTGTTCCTGTACCTCGCCTTCGGGGCCACCCACGCCCCCCACCAGGCGCCCGACGACTACCTGGCAAAGTACCGCGGGGCCTTCGACGAGGGATGGGACGTGTGGCGGCAACGGGTGTACGAGCGACAGCTCGAGCTGGGCGTGATCCCGCCGGGCACCGAGCTGGCCCCCCGCAACCCCGGTGTCCAGCCGTGGGACGACCTCTCGGCCGACGAGCAGGCCTTCGCCTGCCGGTTGCAGGAGGCGTTCGCCGCCTTCCTGGACCACACCGATGCGCAGGTCGGCCGGCTCCTCGACGCGCTGGCGGCCCAGGGCGAGCTGGACGACACCCTGGTCTTCGCCATGAGCGACAACGGCGCCTCCCAGGAGGGCAACGCCACCGGGGTCATGGACGAGTTCCGCTACTTCAACAACATCGAGGAGGATCTCGACGAGGTGATGGGCCGTCTGGACGACATCGGGACCCGGCGCAGCTTCCCCAACTACCCGTGGGGCTGGGCCCAGGTCGGCAACACGCCGAGCAAGCGGTACAAGCAGAACACCCACGGTGGCGGGGTGCGCGACCCGCTGATCGTCTCCTGGCCGGCCGGCATCGCCTCCGCCTGCGCCGGTCAGATCCGCTCGCAGTTCCATCACGTCACCGATATCGCCCCCACCGTGCTCGAGGTGCTCGGCGTCGAGCCGCCGGCCTCGGTCAAGGGGGTCGACCAGCAGCCGATCGAGGGGACGAGCATGGCCTACGCGTTCGCCCCCGATGCGGCCGACGCCGGGGCCGTGCCGACGCGCAAGGAGCGGCAGTACTTCGAGATGTTCGGCCATCGGGGGATCTGGTCCGGCGGATGGAAGGCGGTGACCTACCACCGGCTCGGCACGGCCCTGGCCGACGACGTCTGGGAGCTGTACCACCTCGACGAGGACTTCTCGGAGACCAGCGATCTGGCCGAGAGCCAACCGGAGAAGTTGGCCGAGATGATCGACCTGTTCTGGACCGAAGCCGAGCGCTACGGCGTGCTGCCGATCCAGACGGCCCCGATGACGGGGCTGTTCGCCGGCCGTCCGGTGGCCGGTACGCCCCGGGCTCGGGACCGGTTCGTCTACCACCCGCCGATGGACCGGATCCCGATGGACGGGGCACCGCCGCTCGGGGCACGATCGTGGTGGCTGCGAGCCGATGTCGCTCGGACGTCGGCCGGCCAGGGCGGCGTGCTCCTGGCTGTCGGCACGGTCAACAACGGCCTGGTCGCCTACGTCAAGGACAACCGGCTCGTCTACGACCACAACTACTTCGCCACGCACACCACCGTCCGCTCCGACGAGCTGGCGGTCGGTGACGTCACGCTCGGGGTGGAGCTGACCCGGGTCAGCCGGGGTCCGGCTCGGATCCGACTCACCGCGGACGACGAGGTGATCGGGGAGGGCGTCGTCCCCCGGGTCTCGGTGATGATCTCCTCGGTCGGCGTCGACCTCGGCCGCAACCCGACCGGGATCTGCGACGACTACACGGCCCCGTTCGCCTTCGAAGGCGACCTCAGGCGAATCGAGATCGTCACCGAGCGGGCGTTGCGACCCGAGGACGAGCTGGCGGCCGAGATCCGCACGGCCCTCGGCACCCAGTGACCACGGGGGCGCTGGAGGACACCGGCGAGCCACACAGGAGGACCGAGCCATGGCAATGACCGATGCAGAGCGCGCAGAGGCTGCAGCCGCCCTGATCGAGGCCGAGTGGACGGGGCGATGGACCGAGCCGATCACCCTGGCCTACGAAGGAGCCGACATCGACGACGCCTATGCCATCGGGCAGCTGGTGACCGAGGCGAAGGTCGAGGCCGGCCGCGTGGTCAAGGGCCACAAGGTCGGGCTGACATCGAAGGCCATGCGCTCGATCACCGGAGCGACCGAGCCCGACTACGGCACGATCTTCGACGACTGGTTCGTCGACGAGGGCACGACGGTGTCGATGAGCCGTCTGAATCGCCCCCTGGTCGAGATCGAGCTGGTGTTCGTGCTCGGCGACCGCTTGGCCGGCCCTGACGTCAATCCGGTCGACGTGATCCGGGCCACCGACTTCGTGGTCCCTGCCATCGAGGTGGTCGACAGTCGCTACTCGCGCAGCGGCAAGCCCGGCGTCGTGGACAGCATCGCCGATGCTGCGTCCTGCGGGTTCATCGTCCTCGGCGCCAGCCCGGCCGCGCTCGACCAGATCGACGTTCGCCACGTCGGCGGTGCGCTCTACAAGAACGGCGAGGTGGAGGAGTCGGGCACCGCCGCCGCGGTGATGGGGAATCCGGTCAACTCGGTCGCCTGGCTGGCCCGCAAGCTGCACGAGTTCGGGGTGGCGATGGAGCCCGGCCACGCAATCCTCTCCGGCTCGTTCATCCGGGCCCACCCGGTCGCTGCCGGGGACGTGTTCGTCGCCGACTACGGCCCGCTCGGCCAGATCGGCTTCGGCGTTTCCGACTGATCGACCAGGTCGACCTCGTCGGCCGCCGGGTCGGCTCGTTGGGACGTCCCCCAGGGCCGTTTGGGGGATATGCCCGAGGTTCGGGTCCGGGCCGTGGTAGACGATGGGGCCATGGAGACCGAACAGTCCCTGGGCCAGCTCGTCGACCGGGTGTCCCGGCTCGAATCGGACCTCGGTGCCCGGGTGGCGGCCCTGGAGGGCCAGGTCGCAGCGCTGATGGCCACGACCGGATCGGCCGCGACGGCCCATGCCCACCCGCTGTCGCCACCCCCGCCGCCGACCCCGGACATGCAGCCCTCGGCGAGCCAACCGCCGCCTCCGTCGACTCCGTCGATCCCCTCCGCTCAGCCTCTGCCACCCGCCAGAGCGGCTCGCCGGCCCGGTCTCGTCACCGAGATCGGGGTCGAAGCCCTGTTGCGGTGGGCTGGGATCGTGCTGGTCGGGTTGGCCGCGGCCTTCCTGGTCAGCACAGCCGTCCGGCGAGGTTGGATCGGACCCGAGTTGCAGCTGCTGGGTGCCACCGCCATCGGTGGCGGGCTGCTGCTGTCGGCCCGACATCTCGCCGGGCGGCGTCGCAACTGGGCGCTGGCCCTGGCCACCGGCGGCGCTGCGGTCCTGATCGTCTGTGCCGGTGCCGGCTACCGCTGGCTCGACCTGTACGATCCCGTGACCGGACTGGTGCTGGTCGGGGTCGCGGCGGCGATCGCCGTCTGGGCCGCCATCGATCTGCGGATGGAGGCGGTCGCCGTCACTGCAACCGCGGCGATGCTGGTGGTGCCGACCTGGGCCAGGATCGTCGCCGACGGTCCCGTGCCCGCCACCGGGGTGTGGCTCGTGGCGTTCGCCATCGGGGCGACCGTGGTCGGGGTGGACCGGCGCTGGGTGCTGTACCGCGTCGTGTCGACCTGGGCGGTGGCCGCCTGGACCCTCGGCCTGGCCGGCATCCTGGCGTCACGGGACGACACGCGGTACCTCGTGCCGGCGATGACCCTGGTGGCGGTGGTGACGGCCATCCTCTGGCTCAACCCGAGCCTGTCGAGGGCGTCCGGCTCGAGCCGTCGACCGTGGGTCACGACCGTGCTCGGCTACGAGCATCGTCTCACCGCCCTGGTCCCGCTGTGGACCTGGTCGGCGGTGCTGGCCTTCGCCGACCTCGATCCGCGGTCGCCGGGCGGCTGGATCGGTGTGACCCTGGCCGCCGGATTCGCGGTGGTGGCGCTCGTCGCCGGACCGCTGGAGCGCCTGATCCCCGGCGAGGTGGTCGCCTCCCACCTCCTCGGTGTCGGCGCCCTCGTGACCGTGTCGGCCGTCGCCTGGCTCGACGGTCCCACGCTCGTGGTCGTGCTCGCCTCCCAGGCGCTGGTCACCCTGGTCATCGCCTTCCGCTCCACCGACATCCTGTTGAGGCTCAACGCCTACGGCCTGGCCGCCGCCTCGTGGCTCGTGCTCGGCGTCGGGTTGCTCGACGCAGCCGAGCTCGACCGGATCGTCACCGGACCGACGATGGCCCACGCGGCGGTCGTCGTCATGCTGGCGGCCTTCGCCTGGCTCATGGCCGGCCACGAGCGACGGTCGCTGGTCGATCTGGCCAACGGTCTCGTCTGGGTGGCCGGCCTCGGGTTCGTGGCCGCCCTCCTGGCGCCGTCGACCGAGGGTCGGCCCTGGCTGGCGGTCGCCACCGTCATGGCCATCGCCGGGCTCCTCGCCGGCCGCCGACTGGGGCCGTACGTGCTGGCGGTCGGCGCCACGCTGGCCCTCGGCACCGTCACGGCCGGCGGCTTCAGCATCCTAGGCGCCGCCGTCGAGGGGGCCGATCTCGTCGGACACCTGTCGAACCTGGCCGTGGTGGCCGGTCTGGCGATCGTCACGGCCGGGGTCTGGCGCTACCGGCCGGGTGACGGCGTGCGGCCCCTGTTCGTCATCAGCTGGATCTGGTCCCTCGGCTGGCTGGCATCGGTGCTGGTGGCAGGACCCCAGGGTCAGGCGGCCGTCTCGGCGACCTGGGCCGTGGCGGCCTGTGGAGCGATCGTGGTCGGGATCCGCTGGAACGAGTCGATGGTCGGCGCCGTCGGGCTGGTCACGCTCGGTGTCACCCTGGCCAAGCTGCTGACCGTCGACCTGGCTGCGGTCGACACGCTGTGGCGGGTCGGGCTGTTCCTCGTGGTCGGGCTCGGCCTCCTGCGGCTCGGCTATGTCCTGCCGACCCTGACCCGGCGTGCCGGGCCCGAGGTCGCCCAACCCGGCCCGGCCGGCGCTGGGACCGGGACCGGGTAGCCTCCCGGCCGCTGGCTCGGTCGTCCGGCACTGGCTAGCTTGTTGCCCCATGAGCCGCTACGGAATGTCCATACCCCTCGCCGGGGCCCGGTTGTGGGAGCACGAGGAGTTGCTGCGGGAGCTGGTCGACCTGGGCTACACGGACGTGTGGTCATCGGAGGCCGACGGCGCGGACGGCTTCACCCCGCTCGCGCTGGCCGCGGCCTGGGCCCCGGAGCTGCGGCTCGGTGTGGCCATCATCCCCGCCTTCACCCGCGGTCCGGCCGTGCTGGCCCAGAGCGCAGCGGCGCTGGCCGACGCCGCTCCCGGCCGCTTCGTGATGGGCATCGGCTCCTCGTCGAACGTGATCGTCGAGCGCTGGAACGGCATCCCCTTCGAGGAGCCGTACAAGCGGACCAGGGACGCGGTTCGGTTCGTCAAGGCGGCCCTGACCGGGGAGAAGATCACCGAGCGCTACGACACCTTCGAGGTGAACGGCTTCCGCTGCGGGGTCGTCCCGGAGCAGCCGCCGCCGATACTGGTGGCCGCGTTGCGGGAGGGCATGCTGAAGATGGCCGGGCGGGAGGCCGACGGGGCCATCATCAACTGGCTGTCGGCCGAGGACGTGCAGAAGGTGGCGCCGATCGTCCACGCCCAGGGCGACGGCAAGGAGATCGTGGCCAGGATCTTCGTCTGCCCCAGCGAGGACGCGGACAAGGTCAGGGAGCAGGCCCGGTTCGCCATCGCCGCCTACCTGAACGTGCCGGTGTACGCCGCCTTCCACCAGTGGTTGGGCCGGGGCGACAGGCTGCGGGGCATGTGGGACGCCTGGCAGGCCGGCGACCGCAAGGGGGCTCTGGCCGCCATCGACGACGACGTCGTCGACGAGCTGATCATCCACGGCTCGCCGGCCGAGTGCCGGGAGCACGTCCAGCGGTACGTGGACGCCGGCGTCGATACCCCGGCGCTGTCGATCATGGGCTTCGCCGGGGTCGACCCCCGCCAGGCCATCAAGGACCTGGCTCCCGTCTGACACGACGGCCTGGCTCGACACCCGCCGACGATGCTAGAAACTGTAAGGCATCGGCCAACAACTCTTAACGAATCAGCAACAGAGGGGAACCCCGAACATGAAATCCAGAGGTGCCATTCTGCAAGAGGGCGCAGACAGGTGGGAAATCGTCGATATCGAGTGGGAAGACCCCCGGCAGGGCGAACTGCTCATCAAGATGGTGGCATCGGGAATGTGTCACTCCGATGATCACGCGCTCACCGGCGACCTACCCGCTCCGTACCCGTTCATCGGTGGACACGAGGGGGCCGGCATCGTCGAGCAGGTCGGCCCCAACACCCCGGGTTGGGAGGTCGGCGATCACGTCGTCATGTCGTTCCTTCCCGGCTGCGGCCGGTGCCGGTGGTGCGCCTCGGGTCAGCAGAACCTCTGCGACCTGGGCGAGTTCCTGTTGGCCGGCTGCCGGCCCGACGGCAGCTTCCGGGGCACCATCGATGGTGTCGGTGCTGCCCAGATGTGCCTGATCTCCACCTTCAGCGAGTACACGGTCGTCGATGTTGCCTCGGCGGTGAAGGTCAACCCCGACCTGCCGCTCGACAAGGCCTGCCTCGTGGGCTGCGGCGTCGGTACCGGGTGGGGCTCGGCGGTCAACTCGGCCGAGGTGAAGCCGGGACAGACCGTGATCGTCATGGGTTGCGGCGGGATCGGCATGAACGCAGTGCAGGGGGCGGCCCATGCCGGTGCCACCAACGTCATCGCCGTCGACCCGGTCAGCTTCAAGACCGAGGTGGCCCAGACGCTCGGCGCCACCCATGCCTTCGACAACATGGCAGACGCCACCGAGTTCGCCCAGTCGGTGACCAACGGCCAGGGTGCCGACTCGGTCATCGTCACCGTCGGTGTGCTGGAGGACCACCACGTTGGCGAGGCCTTCGCCGCCACCCGCAAGGCCGGGACCATCGTGGTCACCGGTCTGGGCAATGCCGAGACCAGCAAGGTCGAGGTGCCGGCGTTCGAGCTGACGCTGTTCCAGAAGCGGATCCAAGGCTCGCTGTTCGGCGCTTCCAGCCCCAGCCGCGACATACCGTGGATGCTCGACATGTACCAGGCCGGGCAACTGAAGCTCGACGAGCTCGTTACCAACACCTACAGCCTGGATGAGATCAACCAGGGCTATGACGACATGAAGGCAGGCAAGAACGTCCGGGGCGTCATCGTCTACTGAGCTCGGCCGCCGCCGAAGCGGCGGTTGTTCGGCGGGAACCGACCCTTGCCGACCGAGCTCGCCTCTGGCGGGGACGAGCTCGGTCGGCAAGTGGCCGTCTCGGGGAGCTGCGTCCCGGCTCCTCAGACGGTCCGATCTCGACCGCTCCTGGCCGCCTCGATGGCGGCGGCCACGGCGGCGGGTTCGTCGACCTGCAGCACCAACCGATCGAACTGGCTGTCGGCCGAGAGCTCGACGATCAGCACTGCTTCGGCCCGGTAGACCCGCCACCACTGCTTCTTGACGGTCCGTCCCCGGAAGTGACCGACCAGGGCCAGACCGGGGACGCCGAGCCCGCCGGTCCGGATCGACAGCTCGGCCTTGGCCTCGGCTGCGGGGGCCACCCGGGCGCCGTCGACCCGGCTCATGGGGATCTCGAGCCGGCTCCGCAGGCCCCAGATCCGATCCATGCCCGAGACGAACACGTCCAGCACCTCGCCGGTGGCGACGACCTGTACGCCCACCGCGTCATCCTCCTCTGGTCGTGGATCAGCGCTCGATCGGCAGCCACACCAGCATCAGATCGTCGACGCTGATGTCGGTCTTCTCGAGTGGGATCTCGACCTCCTCGGTCGCCTCCGCCCTGGCCGACCACTCGTCGTCGATCTCGATCACCGCGTCCTGGAGGTCCTGCTCCAGCTCTTCCAGCTCACCGATCTTCTCCGCCGCCCGATTCTGAGCCGATTCGAGCCTGGCCTTCGCCGACGCCTTCTGGCGGGTGCCGGACGACATGCGCCGGGCGGCGCTGGCCAGTCCACGGGTCCTGCTACGGCCGCCGAGCAGGCCGCCGAGAACCGACGTGCCGATGTCGATGAGCTGCTGTTGGGTACGGCCCTGCGTCTGGACCTCCAGCTCGGCCACCCGGTCCTCGGCCTTGGCCAGCGCCGCCTCGACCGACTGGCGCTTCTTCTCCAGCTTGGCCCGTATCTTGGCCGTCGCCTCGTCGGCGCCGTCCTCGGCTGCGGCCTGGCACCGGAGGGCGAACTCCTCGGGCGATTCGCCGGGACGGGACCACAGCTTCAGCTCCGGGTTCCGCTGGAGCGTCAGGGTCTCGTCGGCCACCAACCGGTTCTTCAGGGCGGTCCCGACCTTGCGGACCGCGGTGGCGGTGATCTCGAAGTCCGGCAACACATAGACCGGGTCGGCCGGGGGGTCGGTGGTGAAGTCCCGGTCGTCGAAGTCGACCGAGATCGCCCCGTCGACGTCGATCCCCTCGCCGGACAGCGGGATGATCGCCTCCCATACCTCGCTGTGGCGAAGATCCGCCCTGGTCTCGTCGAACAGCAGGTTGACCCGGGCCGCCAGCGCCGGGAGGAGCCGGTCGCCACCGGGGACCGCGTCGAGATCGGTCAGCCACGGCGCCGCTGCGGCCACGTACCGAACGGCGAGCGAATCGGGAACTCCTGGCGGTACCGCCGACTCGTCGTCGGCCAGCTCGGTTTCGTCGGCGACCGGGCCCGATCCGCCTCCGGCGTCGGCGGCGGTTCCGGAGGCGCCTCCGGAGCCGCCCGCCGACCCCACCAGGGCGGCCGCCTTCGATGCCATCAACCGGCCGATCTGGTCCCTGGTCAGGGGACCGGCCAGGTAGCTCATCGCCCACCGGGTGGTGAGATTGGGCAGCTCGGAGGACCGGGTGGTCCGCAGCAGGAACTGCCGCTTCCCGAGACCGCTGATCGTCTCGGTGACCTCCCCGATGTCCACCGCCCCTTCGGCCGACTTGAGCCCGTCGACCAGGCGGTTCTTGTCCTGCTCGGTCTGCAGACGGCCGATCAGCCAGGTGCCGGCATTGCTGATCGCCTTGTAATCGAGATCGACCGGATTCTGGGTGGACAGCACGAGCCCGACCCCGAAGGCCCTGGCCTGCTTCAGCAGGGTCAGAATCGGTTTCTTCGGCGGTGGGTTGCCGTTGGGCGGAGCGAGACCCATCACCTCGTCGAGGTAGACGAGGACCCGGAGCTCGCCGGTTCCGGACTGGGTTCGCATCCAGGAGATGAGCTTCGAGAGCACGAGCGTGACGGCGAATTGGCGCTCGGTCTCCTCGAGGTGACCGAGGGACATGATGGCGGCCCTGGCCTTGCCGTCGTCGTCCCACAGCATCCGCTCGATGTCGAGCGGGGCGCCCTCGGCCCAGGCGGCGAAGCTCGGGGACGCCAGCAGGCCGTTGAGTTGCATGACCAGGGCCTGGCGGTCCTTGGCGGGGAAGAAGGCGTCGAGGTCGAGCACGCCCAGCTTGCGGATCGGGGGATCGATGATCTGGCCGAGGAGGGTCGGCAGGTCAAGGTCGGCGCCCGCGTCCCAGGCCCGTGAGATCAGGTTGGCCAGCAGGATGTGCTCTCGGCCCGAGAGCGGGTCGCTGTCGATACCGACGAGACCGAGCAGCCCGCTGACCGTGCTGTCCACCTCGTCCTGACGAGCCGATGGGTCGTCGGTGGCTGGCGCGCTCAGCCGGCCGAGCACGTCGAGGGGTACCCCGGCGTTGCTCCCCGGCGTGTAGATCACGGGGTCCGCGGCAGTCGCCAGCGCCGCGACGTCCGCCGATCCGAGCCCCCACGACGCAAGACCTCCCTTCCACGCTTCGGCGGTTGCGGCCGCCAGCGCCGCGACGGTCGTGTTCTCGACCCGGGCCGTGCCCTCGTCCATCCATGGCTCGAAGTCCGCGGGGGCGAGGTCGGGGAAGGTCAGGCAGAGGTTGCCGAGGTCCCCCTTCGGGTCGATGGCCAGGACCGGTATACCGGCCAGCAGCGCCTCCTCGAGCAGCACCACCCCGAGACCGGTCTTGCCGGACCCGGTCATGCCGACGATCACGCCATGGGTGGTGAAGTCCGCGCTGTCGAGCAGTACCGATTCGCCGGTCCGATCACCGGAATCGGCAGCGATGCGTTCACCGACGAAGAGATGGCCTGCAGGTCGTTCCATAACGCCAGGGTTACATGATCGAGGCGAGAACGCACCGATTGCTGCGAAATCGGGCACAATGCAGGCTCACGCTAGACAGGGGGAACGTACCTGTGGGAATCATGGACACGCTGAAGGGCATGTTGGGCGGCAAGGGAAGTGACATTGCCGACAAGCTCGAGGGCACGATCGACGCTGCGGCCGACAAGGCCGACGATGTCACCGGTGGCAAGGCCAGCGGTGCGATCGACTCCGCCGCCGAGAAGGCCAAGGACGTCGTCGGCGACGCTGTGGAGGACGACTCCGGGGAGAACCCGCCGGAGTGAGCATCGACCGGCTCCGATCCGGCCGCAGCTGACCACATTCGACCTCGAGTCGCGGTGAACGGGCCCCCTCGCGGGGGCTCGTTCGCGTCCGCTGCCAATCGGTCTTTGGGCAGGCTCGTCGATCTGTGCTTGGCTGTCCTGGTGGAAACGAAGCGACTGGAGACCCTGCTGATCGACGCGACCGACAACGGGGTCGTGACCGTGACGATGAACAGGCCGGAGAAGAAGAACGCGGCCAACGGGGTGATGTGGGACGAGCTGCGTCAGACCTGGGACGAGCTGGCCCTCGATCCGACCGTTCGCTGCGTCGTGATGACCGGCGCGGGCGACGGGTTCTGCAGCGGCGCCGACCTCGGGGGCGATGGCGGGCGGGACCTCCACCAGCTCCAGTCGATGAATCTGATCCACCGCACGGTCCAGGCCCTGTACTCGATCATGGTTCCGGTCGTGGCCAAGGTGAACGGCGTTGCGGCCGGGGCCGGCATGAACATGGCCCTGGCGTGTGACCTGATCGTCGCCAGCGACCGGGCCAGGTTCAGCGAGATATTCGCCAGGCGTGGTCTGACCGTCGACTTCGGCGGCACCTGGATCCTGCCTCGACTGATCGGGCTCCACAGGGCGAAGGAGCTGGCGTTCTTCGCCGATGTGATCTCGGCGGAGCAGGCCGCCGAGTTCGGGATCGTCAACAAGGTCGTGCCCCACGACGAGCTCGACGATGCGGTGACCGAGTGGGCCGATCGGCTGGCCGCAGGGCCGCCGCTGGCCCTGGCGATGACGAAGCGACTGCTCACACTGAACGCCTCGGCCGACTTCGCGGCCGCGCTGGAAGCGGAGGGAATGGCGCAGACGGTCAACTTCTCGACCGAGGACACCAGGGAGGCCGTCAAGGCCTTCCTCGACAAGCGGGAACCCGACTTCCGGGGCCGCTGAGGCGAGTCCCCCGGCGCCATCGGCTCGACGACCCGCCGATCTCCATGTCGCTGGTCGTCCATGTCGTCTCGCGATCGCGGCAGACGCCCGGTGTTCACCGGTCGTTGGCGGGGTGGGGTACAGTGACGGCTATCGCATCGGCGGAAGGAATGTTCCTCCGCCGATCCTGGTTCTCATCAATCGACGGCGGTGCCTCGGCATCGCACGAGCGGAGGAGCAAGAGGTGACTGAGCTCGAAGAACTCGAAGTGACGGATCTGGCAACGATCGAGGAGGCGCTGGCCCTGATCGACAAGGGGCTCGGTGGCCTCACCGAGCGACAGCTCGTCTCGGCCGCGGAGGTCGCCGATCTGCTCCTCGACGTCCGCTCCCTGCTGAGCGAGACCGCGACCTCGGGCTGAGCTCGAGCGGGCCCGTCGCTTCGCATCGCAGGATTTCGTGAGATCTGGTTCGGCGCGCCCGGCAACGGCTCGACGAGCCACCGGCCCGTGCTCACTGCGTGTCTGAGCTCACGATGGCCCGAGTCAACGGTGGCACTGCCAGTTATCGCAGCGGTCGGAACCGCTTGGCCGCCATCCCCATCGCTATGCCGATGACGGCTCCAGCCACGACGTCCGAGCCGTGGTGCATGCGGTTGTGGACTCGGCTGGCGGACACCACGACGGCGAGCGCCCACCACAACGGCCGCAGCTTCGGCAGCGCGTCCGACAGCAGGACGGCGCTGAGACAGGCCGAGCTCGCGTGACCACTCGGGAAGCTCCTCGTCTTCGGCCGGCGGACCGCGAAGGTCGGGTCGACGATGAGCGGTGGACGGTCACGGGGGACGAGGGTCTTCAGCACGCCATTGACGATCGCCGACTCGATGCCGAGGGAGACGGCCAGCCGGGCGGCGTCGGCCCGTCTGGAGGGGCTGGCGACAGCCATCGTCAGGCCGATGGCGTGCCAGGCCCGTGAGTAGTCGGCCCCTTCGCTGGCCACGTAGAAGATCCGGTCTGCGATCCGGTTGCCCCGCAGCGTTGCGAACCAATCGTCGACCATGGCGTCGAAGCCCGCTATCGACGTCCTGAGCAGCCCGTCAGCCAAGGGGACAGTGTAGGAGCTGCGGGCCGCCCGGTGGCTCAGGGCGAATCGGGTCGGCCCAGCGTCCGACCTGGACCGAACCGGGCCGGTCGCCGAGGGCCGGTCTAGAGTGCCGAAGGTGACCGTCGATCCGTCCGATGCCGGGGTCAGTGACGCCAATGCGAGGTTCTACGATGCCCTCGAGCGGGCCGATCTCGACCAGATGCGCGACGTCTGGCTGAGAACCGACGCCGCCGTCTGCGCCCACCCCGGGCGGACGCCGCTTCAGGGATGGGACGACGTCTGGGCCTCGTGGGAGGCGATCCTGTCGTCCGGCGGCAACCCGCAGATCATCATCACCGAGGAGCGGATACACCGGCGGGGAGGGATCGCCTGGGTGACGGCGATCGAGAACATGATCTCCGGTGGCCACACCGGTGCCGCCTCCGCCCTCAACGTGTTCGAGCACGACGGCGAGCGATGGCGGATGGTCGTCCACCACGCGGGACCCGTCCTGGGTTGAGTGCAGCGCTTGGCCCATCGCCGGCGCTCGATCTAGCGTTGGGGCCGACCAACCGATGCCACAGGGGGCCGCCATGACCGACGCCGTGCTGTACGAGGTGCGAGACAACGTCGCGCTGATCACGCTGAACCGGCCGGATCGGCTGAACGCCTGGAACGGCGATCTGGCCACCGGCTACTTCGACTCCCTCGACGAGGCCGCAGCCGACCCGGCGGTCGGGGCGATCGTGGTGACCGGGGCCGGCCGTGGGTTCTGCGCCGGAGCGGACATGGACGTCCTCCAGGACATCGGCGGTGGCGACGGCGGTGGCGGGGCTGGGCACGAGACCAGGGACGCCCGCTATGCGATGTCGATCCCCAAGCCGGTCATCGCCGCCGTGAACGGTGCCTGCGCCGGATTGGGATTCGTCCATGCGGTGGCCTGCGACGTCCGGTTCGCCGCCGCAGGGGCCAAGTTCACCACCGCCTTCAGCCGCCGGGGCCTGATCGCCGAGCACGGCATCTCCTGGACCCTGCCCAGGCTGGTCGGCCAGGCAACGGCCCTCGACCTGCTGATGTCCGGTCGCATCATCCTGGCCGAGGAGGCCAAGGAGCTCGGCCTGGTCAGCAAGGTGTTCCCCGCCGAGACCCTGGTGGACGAGACCATCGCCTATGCGGCCGACATGGCGACCAATGCGGCCCCGATGTCGATGGCCATCATCAAGCAGCAGGTCTACACCCATCCGATGATGGCCCTCGACGACGCCATGGCGGCCTCGAACCGGCTCATGGCGGCATCACTGGGTCGAGCCGACTTCAAGGAGGGCGTGGCCAGCTTCCTCGAGAAGCGACCGCCCAACTTCCAGCCGGTCACCGCGGCGCCGGAGACGTAGCCCCGACCGGCTGGTCGCGGGGATTCGCTCAGCCGACCCCGAGGCAGACCAGGCACTGATCGGCCCACGCCACCCCGTCGGCGGCCGCTCGGTCGTCCTCGGTCTGGTAGCGGGGCTCGGTCGCCCGGGCCGTCCTCGTGTCGCCACCCGACGTCGCAGTGGTCCCGGCCCGCTGCCGCTTGCGGCTCCACGACAGCGGATCGGCCTTCCACTCGTCGTCCCGCCACCGGTACGGCAGGTCCACGATCGTGCCGGGCTCTGCGATGGCTGCACCTGCGGTCAGACCGTCGATCAGCACCCGCCGCTGCCCGTCCGGATCATTCGGTGCCCCGGTGGTGTGGCCGAGCGGCACGTCGAGGAATACCGACCGGGGCGGGTTGGCGCTGGCGGTGATCGTCCGAGCCGACGTGAATCCGATCGTCGGCAGGCCTGCCGCTTCGAGATGGCGTGCGATCAGACCGACCGACTGGTGGCAGACCGGTCAGACCGGGACGAGCAGCACGAGGTCCGGTTCCTGGGCCAGGCACCGCTCCAGCAGCAACGGGACGGTCTCGGCCTCCAGCCGCCGGGTGGAGTAGATGCCGCCCATGAAGCCCAGGCTCTCCTCGGTCAGACCGCCGATCACCCCCTCGTCGGTCAGCTCCCGCAACCGGTCGAGCGGGAACACGCAGTTGGCGTCGGCCCTGGCGTCGGTCTGGTCGTAGGCGAAGTGGGCGGTCCGGAGCTCCGAGGTCTCGGTGTCGGAGGGGATGACCCGGACCGAGGTGTCGTCCTTCGTGTGGAACGCGATCTGACCCCGGCGGTAGATGCCGCCCGACCCGACCAGGGTGACCCGGCACTGCGACAGCGGCTTCGCCAGGGGTACCAACGGCGGCGTCTCGGGGCGCTCCGCCCAACGGTAGGCGTCGTAGCCGAGCGAGTCGTACAGCCGCCTCGTCTCTGCGATGTAGTCGGCCGGCGGTCGCTCGGACCGGCCGGGCACGATCTCTCGATCGGCTTCGCCGAGCCCGGTCGCCCGGTCGGCCCCGTCCTCGATCGGCCCCTCCGGGTCGGCCGATCGGTGGTTGGTGGAGCCGGATGTCATGGCGCCACCGTAGACGATCGTGCCCGTCACCAGCCATGTCGAAGCGGCCGCCCCATCGGTCCTGCACTACCCTCGGTGACGATGGCACCGTCGGTCGCACTGGCAACACCGCTGAGCCGCCGGCTCGGTATCGACGTCCCGATATTCGGATTCGCCCACGACATCGCGACGGTGGCCGCCATCAGCAACGCCGGCGGTCTCGGGGTCTACGGGGCCACCCGCCGCTTCCCCCACGAGATCCGCGACGAGCTGGCCCAGCTGCGACGCCTCGTCGGCGATCGACCGTTCGGCGTCGACCTGGTCCTGCCGGACGGCATGCCGGAGCACAACAGCCGAGCGGAGATCGAGCGGCACATCCCGGACGGGCATCGGGCCTTCGTGGACCACATCGCCGAGAAGTACCGGGTCCCGGAACCGAGCGGACCCGGCATGCGCACCCGCTTCATCCGCTCCGCCGAGATCGAGGGCGAGCAGCTCGAGGCGGTGATGGCAGCCGACGTCGACCTCTTCGCCTGTGGCATCGGCGCTCCCCGGGCCGCGGTCGAGCGGGCCAAGGAGCTCGGCAAGGCCACCGTCGCCCTGATCGGGAGTCCCCGCCACGTCCGTCGAGCGCTGGCCTCCGGGGTGGACATCATCGTGGCCCAGGGGGCCGAGGCCGGCGCCCATACGGGGACGATCGGCACGTTCACCCTCGTGCCACAGATCGTCGATGCCACCGGCGACATACCGGTCCTCGCCGCTGGCGGGGTGGCCACCGGTCGCCACATCGCAGCCGCCCTCGCGCTGGGGGCAGCGGGCGTGTGGATGGGGACGACCTGGTTGACCACCACCGAGCACGCCGCCCACCTCCACCCCAAGCTGGTACCGAAGCTCCTGGCCGCCACCTCGACCGACACGGTCGTCACCAGGAGCGAGAGCGGCAAGACGTTCCGCCAGATCCGGTCGGCTTGGAGCGACGAGTGGGAGGCACCGGGTGCACCCGAACCGCTGAAGATGCCATATCAGGACGTGCTGGTCGGCGATCTGCTGGGAGCGATCGACGAGCACGGCGTCGAGCCGTTGCTGCACTCCGGGGCCGGTCAGGGCATCGGCTATGCCACCGAGATCAAGCCGGTGGCGACCGTGATGAGCGAGCTGGTCAGCGAGGCCGAAGCGGCGATCGGCGGGCTCGGAGCCGACCGCTGAAGGCGCCGGCGGTGAACCGGTGGCTCTCGTTGCGAGCGTTCCGCCGCTCGCCCGGCGCACCGCGGAGAAGTTGTGATCATGACGATCCTGGCTCGGCCGGTTAAGCTCTCACCTACAGTCGTAGTAGGGGATCGACTGGAGCCGCGAGTCAGTACCGGTCAGAAGCAGTCACCGTATGGAGGCGTGATGAACGAGACACTGGCCCGAGAGCTGGAGCCGCACTGGGTCGATCACGATCACCTCGATGACAACTATCGACCGGTTCTCAAGATGGTCCGAGAGCTGATCGGGGTCGTTCCCAACTGCAACCCGATCCTCGAGATATGGCCGACCGGCTTCCGGACGTTCAACCTGCTGGTCCCCAATCTGTTGAACCTGCCGGCGGCACTCCTCGGACAGGGCGCACCGAAGGACCTGGTCGGGATCGCAATGTACGCCTCCAGCAACGCGGCCGGCTGCCCGTACTGCACCGCCCACCACTGCTCGTTCGCCATCCGTCGCGGCGCCGATCGTGAGGCCGTGCTGGGTGACCGGAGCCCGGCCGAGGCGGCGGTGGCCGATCTGGCCGAGGCCATGGCCGTCGTGCCCGCCACCATAGGGCCGGAGCACATCGAGGCCGCAGAGCGCCATCTCGGCAAGGGCGACCTGGAGTGGATCGCGCTGGCGGTCAGCCTCGGTGGCTTCCTGAACAAGTTCATGAACGCCATGGGAGTTCAGCTCGAGGACTCGACGATCTCCGACGTCCAGGCGCTCCTGCGGCCGACCGGGTGGGATCCCGGGCAGCACCTGTGGACGAGCGAAGTGCTGGACGGTGATCAGGAAGGGGGCCGGACGCTCTCGTCGACGGGGGCCGATTGGGCCGACGTCGACACCTCGGCCGAGATCCCGACCGACAACGTCGGCACCTACCTGCGGGTGTTTCGCCAGGCCCCGGGGGCGGTCCGGCTCGAGAAGGGGTGGACGAAGGGGGTCTCGGGTCGGCTGGGGCCCGCCCTGCTGATGCTGGAGGAGGAGGTCGGATACGGCTTTCCGATCCTGGGTTGGCTGTCCAGCCAGAAGGTGGTGAAGGCGATCGCAACGGCGCTGCGGGACAACCTCGACGAGGCGCAGTCCGAGATCGGGTTGAAAGCGAAGCTCATGGCCGGCCTCGTCTACGCCGACCTCGTCGGCTCGGCCCGTCTGTCCTCCGAGTGCATGCTGCTGTTCGACCTGCTGGTGCCGGATGCCGACCCCTCGGCGCTGGCGGCCATCCGACGGTTCGCCGAGAGTCCGGCCGTGCTGTCGGAGATGCCACACGGCCTGACGTCGAACGAGGCGGCCGCGCTCCTGCTGGCCAAGGCGGCGTCACCGAGCCCGGCCGAGGTGAACGAGATCACGGTCGGCGCCGTCACCGCCACGCTCAGCCCGGCCCAGGTCGTGGAGGTGGTGGTCTGGTTGTCGCTGCTGCAGACCCTGCATCGGCTCTACAGCTTCTACGAGGCCAGGAGCTCCCTGGTCGGCGGGGACCTGGACATCACCGCAGACGACGACGACGGCCCATCGGTCGATCCGGTGCTCGTCGACCCGGCCGTAACCGGCGGTTGATGATAACCAAGCTGCTGGTGGCGAACCGGGGGGAGATCGCCATCCGGGTGTTCCGCGCCGCATACGAGCTCGGCATCGAGACCGTGGCCGTCTACACCTGGGAGGACCGCCAGTCACTCCACAGGATGAAGGCCGACGAGGCCTACCAGCTCGGCGAGCCGGGCCGACCGCTCAAGCCCTACCTCGAGGTCGACACCATCATCGAGGCCGCCATCGATGCCGGGGCCGATGCGCTTCATCCCGGCTACGGGTTCCTGTCGGAGAAGCCCGAGCTGGCCGCGGCCTGCGAGGCCAACGGCATCACCTTCGTCGGCCCGCCTTCGCCGGTGCTGCGGCTGTGCGGGAACAAGTTGTCGGCCACGGCGGCCGCTCTCGAAGCCGGGGTCCCGGTCCTCGCCCAGTCGCCGGAGGTCACCGCCGACGATGCGATGGCCGCGGCCGAAGCGATCGGGTTCCCGGTCTTCGTCAAGGCCGCTTCCGGCGGTGGTGGCCGGGGCCTGCGCCGGATCGTCGAGCCGGCCGAGCTGCCCGCGGCGGTGGCTGCCGCCAGGCGGGAGGCCGAGTCGGCGTTCGGCGACCCGACGGTGTTCCTCGAATCGGCCGTGACCGATCCTCGCCATATCGAGGTGCAGCTGCTGGCCGACCGGTCCGAGGTCATCCACCTCTACGAGCGGGACTGCTCGGTCCAGCGGCGCCACCAGAAGGTGGTCGAGGTCGCCCCGGCCCCGGCCCTCGACCCCGACCTGCGAGACGCCATGTGCCGGTCGGCCGTCGAGCTTGGCCGCAACATCGGCTACGTGAACGCCGGCACCGTCGAGTTCCTCGTGGACCGCGATGGCTCGTTCGTGTTCATCGAGATGAACCCCCGGATCCAGGTCGAGCACACCGTGACCGAGGAGACCACCGACGTCGACATCGTCCGCTCCCAGCTCGAGATCGCCGCTGGCCGCAGTCTCGCCGAGCTCGGCCTCGCCCAGCCGTCGATCCGACAGCGCGGCGCCGCACTGCAGTGCCGGATCACCACCGAGGACCCGGCCAATGGGTTCCGACCGGACACCGGGCGGATCCTGGCCTACCGAGATCCCGGTGGTGCCGGCATCCGGCTCGACGGTGGCGGGGGATACCAGGGGGCGGAGATCACACCCTACTTCGACTCGATGCTGACCAAGCTCACCTGCCGGGCGTCCAGCTTCGAGATCGCGCTCTCGCGGGCCCGCCGCGCGCTGGCCGAGTTCCGGGTTCGCGGTCCCTCGACCAACATCGGCTTCCTCCAGGCCCTGCTCAGCGATCCGGACTTCGCCGCCGGTGGCGTGACCACGTCGTTCATCGACGAGCGGCCCGAGCTGACCACCGGGGTGATCAGCCCCGATCGGGCCACCAGGTTGCTGCGCTGGCTCGGCGAGGTCACGGTGAACCAGCCGAACGGTCCGTCACCGGCCGACACCGACCCGATGTCCAAGCTGCCAGCCGAACGGCCCGCAGCGCCGGCTCCTGGCACCAAGCAGCTGCTCGACGAGCACGGTCCCGCCCGGTTCGCCCGCTGGATGCGGGAGCGGCCGGCCCTCCTCGTCACCGACACGACCCTGCGGGACGCCCATCAGTCGATTCTCGCCACCCGGGTCCGTACCATCGATCTCGTCGAGGGGGCCCGTCACGTGGCCGCCGCCACTCCAGGGCTGCTCAGCCTCGAGTGCTGGGGCGGCGCAACCTACGACGTCGCCCTCCGCTTCCTCCACGAGGATCCCTGGGAGCGGCTGGCGCGCTTGCGCGAGGCCGTCCCGAACCTGTGCCTGCAGATGCTGCTCCGGGGTCGCAACACCGTCGGCTACACCGCCTGCCCCGACGAGGTGGCCGGTCGGTTCGTGGCCGAAGCCCACCGCACGGGCATCGATGTCTTCCGGGTGTTCGACGCTCTGAACAGCGTGGAGCAGATGCGGCCGGCGATCGTCGCCGGCCTGGAGGCCGGCGCCCTCGTGGAGGGAACCCTGTGCTACTCGGGCGACCTCGTCGATCCGGACGAGAACCTCTACACGCTCGACTACTATCTCGGCATCGCCGAGGGCCTCGTCGAGACCGGCGTCCACGTGCTGTGCATCAAGGACATGGCGGGCCTGCTGAGAGCCCCGGCTGCCACCCGGCTCGTGACCGCCCTCCGGGACCGGTTCGACGCGCCGGTCCATCTCCACACCCACGACACGGCCGGCGGTCAGCTGGCCACCTATCTCGCAGCGGCGGCTGCCGGCGTCGACGCGGTCGACGGCGCGGCGGCCCCGCTGTCCGGCATGACCTCCCAGCCGTCACTGCCGGCGATCGCCGCCGCCTTCGCCCACTCCGAGCGGGACACCGGCGTCGACGTCGGCACGATCAGCGAGCTGGAGCCGTACTGGGAGGCGGTTCGCCGGCTGTACCGGCCCTTCGAGGCGGGGCTGAGCAGCCCGACCGGAGCCGTCTACCGTCACGAGATCCCGGGGGGCCAGCTCTCCAACCTCCGCCAACAGGCCATTGCGGTCGGTCTCGGCGAGAAGTTCGAGGAGATCGAGCGGCTCTATGCGGCCAGTGATGGACTGCTCGGCCGGATCGTCAAGGTCACCCCGACCTCCAAGGTCGTCGGTGATCTGGCCCTCCAGCTGGCCGCCACCGGCACCACGATCGAGTCGTTGGAGGCGGATCCGGCGTCTGCCGATCTCCCGGACAGCGTCATCGGCTTCCTCCACGGCGAGCTCGGGCAACCGGCCGGGGGCTTCCCGGAGCCGTTCCGGACCCAGGCGCTGACCGGTCGCCGGGCCGCCCGCAGTCCGCTCGAGCTGACGGCCGAGGATCGGGCCGGTCTGGCGAGCGACGACCCGACCGTGGTCCGGGCGACCCTGTCCCGGCTCCTGCTGCCGCGCCCCGCGGCGGACTTCGTCGCAGCCAGGGACGCCTACGGCGATCTGTCGGTCCTGCCGACGAAGATGTTCCTGTACGGCGTCGAGGTCGGCGGTCGTGACGAGACGGTGGAGCTCGAGCGGGGCGTGCGGCTGCTGATCGGACTCGACGCCATCGGTGAGCCGGACTCGAAGGGCATGCGGCGGGTGGTGTTCCGGTTGAACGGCCAGCTCCGCCCCCTGGACATCGTCGATCAGGCTGCCGACGTCGAGGTGGCCGGAGCCGAGCGGGCCGATCCGGCCAACCCCGGCCACGTGGCCGCGCCGTTCACCGGGGTGGTGACCGTCCAGGTCGAACCGGGAGAGCGGGTCGCAGCCAACCAGCCGGTGGCGGTCATCGAGGCGATGAAGATGGAGTCGGTCATGTCGGCCCCCATCGCCGGCACCGTGGAGCGGCTGGGCGGACCGGAGATCGGCTCGGTCGAGCCCGGCGACCTGGTGCTCGTCATCGCGCCCTGACCGGCCGGCCCGCCCGCCGGACCGCCCGGTGACCCGGTCGGGGGGGGACCGGGTTCAGGGCCGGGCCGAACCGACCGATGGATCGAGAATGAAGTGCTCAGCGCTCGTCGCCGCGCTCATCGGGGTGGCGCTGCTGGCCGCATCGTGCGCCAGCTCCAGCGTGACCGTCGAGTCGGTCACCCCGCCCCAGGCGGACCTGCCGTCGATCGAGGCCAACGGCCGGGCGCCGGCGACGGGCCTGGCCGCAGCCGACCCCGTGACGGAATCGACCTACGCATGGCTCCTCGAGATCGGCACACGCAACGACGCGGGTCCCGGTGCTGTGACGACGTTCGTCACCGGACGGGTCATCGGGAACGATGGGCACGTGGCCGTCGACGCGTCCGAGCTGATCGACGCCACCGAGCTCCGCAACGTCTACCTGGACCTGCCCGACCCGTTGCCGCCGCTCGAGACCTTCGTGAGAGATGGGCAGCCGTACGCGGTCCGAGGCGTCACCCGGGTCTGGTATCCCGGTGTGTTCGACCTCGACCCGGCCGAGTGGTACCCCGCAGGCCCGTTGAGCGACGAGCGGGTCGACGACGACGTGTTCTCGCCGTTCCTCGCCGAGTCGATGGCACTGGGGTCCGACGCCGTGCGGTCGGAGCTCCGCATCGAGGGCGACGGAGAAGCGCTGGGCAGCGCTGTCGTCGCTGGTGTCGATGTGGACGAAGTCCGGTATCTCCTCGACGCGGATGACATCGATCGGAGCGCTGGCCCGCTCGCTCTGCTGCTCGCCCGAGATCTTGCCGGCGATGGGCCGACACTGCTCACGCTCCGGGTCGACGCGACCGGCGTCGTCCGCCAGCTCGAAGCCGTCGTGCCGGACGCCGCTGCGGCGGAAGATCGGACGACGGTGGTGATCACGCTCCAGTCGTCTGGTGATCCCGTCGAGCTCGACGAGCCCGATCCGCTGGCTCCGCTCCCCGGCTCGACGGCGCCCGAGCCGCCTGCGTTCACGCCGTTGCGCACGGTGGCAGCCGAGTCGAGCACGCTCGAGTACGAGCTCGGCGCCGTGGTGATCCGGACCGAGGGCAGCCCGTTCTCGGTCATCGTCCGCGTGGCCGAGCACGAGCCGAGCGCCAGCCGCCGAGTCGTGTTCGAGTACGGGCTGGCCAGAGCTGCGCTCGCCCGCTCGCTCTCCGGTTACGGCGACGAGTACGTCGATCCCTCCGACCTGCCGGGGGTGATCGAGTCCGTCTACGTGGGAGATCGGGTGGCGACGCTCGGCCTGACCGTTCCCCTGCTCGGACCCGAGCTGCCGGCGGGAACGAGGGCCGACGCGATCGACCCTGGCGCCTGGTACGAGTACGACCTGTTCGACGGGGAGTTCTTGAGCGCCGTGAGCGCCACTCCGCTGTTCGCCGGCACCGACGCCGTCGCTGCGCTCGTCGGTGACCGGACGTCGCTCGTCGAGGTCGGAGCGGAAGAGCTCGACGGGGTCGAGCTGGTCGAGTGGACGATGGCTGTCGACCCTGACCGCATCGCTGCGGGCGACGGCCTGGACGGCCTGCTCGTTCCGTTCGAGGGCTATCGCTAC
>JAHELU010000006.1:32055-45141 GCA_024644005.1 Acidimicrobiales bacterium
CGCTGGTTCGCCGATGATCGGGACACCGAGCCGGCCGAGATCACCGAGCTGCGCCTGATAGCGGCGGGCGAACCGGTGACGGTGGAGCTCCCGGTCGACGTGCGTCCCCTGCCCTGATCCCGAGAGGCGGACCATTCGAGCGAGGCCGACGATCGGAGTGGGGAGACGATCCAACCGTCGGCTTCGCTGATGGAGGCCCAAGCCTTCCACCCGGCACACGGCGTCTCCGGCGCTCGGCAGGACGACGACCCGGCCACGAATGTGTAACCCAGCGCAGAGCGGTTGCCGCCTCGCCGTGCTGCGGCGCCCGTTCCGCTCTCCTGTTCTAGTCGAGGTCGACGGTGGTTGTCAGATTCCGGTACGGTCCGGTCGAGCTGAGCCGTCCCCGACGCCAGCGACGGGGGGTGAGCAGCAGCGCCCGGGGGTAGTCCTCGAAGAGCCAGCGAGCGAAGTTGCCCCTCGTCCAGCCGGTTGCGCCGGCGATGGCCACCGCAGCCTCGACCCCCAAGCGGGACGCGAGGACCGCCGACAGCGCGCTGGCCATCCGATGGTCGTTCCTCATGCCCCGCTCGAGCTCCGATCGGTACCGTGCCGTGACCGCATCCGGGTCGGTCCAACGCTCGGCGACCGCAGCCAGGGCGGCCCGCCCGGTCTCCAGCGCCTGCCCGATGCCCTCGCCGGTCATCGGGTCGGCCGCACCCAGCGCGTCGCCGGCGAACAGCACCCGCCCATCGGTCATCGGCAACCCGCCGAGCTTGGCCGGGATGGGCCAGGCCCTGTGGCTGCCCTCCGCCACGGCCCCGGGACCGAGGGCCTCCACGACATGGGGCCGGGAGAGGATCTCCGGCCAGAGCGACTTCATGACCTGCACCGACCGGCCCGACCGGCGCTGGATGCCGAATCCGACATTCGCCGCATGGCTACCGACCGGGAAGGACCAGGCGTAGCCGGGCAGCAGATCCGGTTCGAACCAGACGAGCAGGTCCCGGCTGGCCTGGCCGGACACGTTCACGAAGTACTGCCGGAAGGCGTGCCAGTCGCCCCGGTAGCCGGGAACGGCCCGGCCGAGCAGCTTCCTGGTGGGTGACCACATGCCGTCCGCTGCGATCAGGTAACGGGCCTCGATCGACAGCTCGACGTCGTGGCCGATCACCGTGGCCGAGACGCCGGTGCCGTGCTGACCGACGGCAGTGAGCTCGTGACCTTCGAGCACGGTCGCACCGGCGCCGCGGCCGACCGCCAGCAACGCATGGTCGAGCTCCGCCCTGCGGGCAACGGCGGCGAAGAGGCCGGCGGGACCTCGCTCACCGTCGTGGCCGGGAAGGGGGAACCTGCAGTGTCGGCCGGACGGCGTCCGCACGGTTACGTCTTCGATCGGCCGCCAGCTCTCGACCGTCGACGGGTCGAGACCGAGCGCTTCGAGGTGCCTCAGCGCCCCGGTCGTCAGGCCGTCACCACAGCACTTGTCGCGGGGGAAGGCCGCCTTGTCGACGACGATGACGTCGAGACCCCGCCGGGCCCCTTCCGTCGCCGCTGCCGCACCGGCCGGTCCACCGCCGACCACGAGAACGTCGGCCGACAGGTCTGCTGCGGGGGGCAGGGGAGCGGGGAGGTCGACCACCGACGACAGGGTAGAGCGGCACGGTGCACCGAGCCCTACCGGAGCGACCGTCCGATCGGTCCCTCGCCGACCTCCCGCCCCTGCTACTCGTCGGGTGGCAGGACCTCGTCGCCACCGGGGTCGGGCTCCGGTTGCGGCTCGGGCTCCGGCTCCGGCTCCGGCTCTGGCTCCGGGTCCGGGGTCACGGCGGGCGCCGGCTCCGCCTCCTCGTCCTCCTCCGGTGTGGTCGAATTGCCGTTGCAGTCGAGGCCCTCGCCAGGTCGGTAGACAGCGAAGACGCTGTCCTCGCTCTGGGAGCCATCGGGGAAGGTGATCCGCCGAGGGGTGATGTCGATTCGGCACATGCGATCCGAGGAGCGCTTCAGCGGCAGCGCGTCGACCGTCAGGTGCTTCGTCGAATAGAAGCTGACGGTGATCGACGTGTCGGTGTACTCGTTCCACACCAGGATGCCGTAGTCGGTGTCGTTGCGGATCTCCAGGTCCGGTCGACGCCACGAGATCGTGGCCTCCCGGCCACGGGGGTAGCGGGAGATGTAGATCGAGTGCGACTGGTACTCGACGAACTCCACGCCGGCGAAGAACGCGGCATTGAAGAACGTGGTGGCGTACTGGCTGATGCCGCCGCCCACCTGCGGTTCGAAGTTGCCCTTCACGATCGCTCCGTCGGCGACGAAGCCCTTCTCTATCGTCCGCTGGCCCACGTGCTCGTTCAGGGAGAACTCCTCACCCGGTCGGATGACCACGCCCTGCATGAGATCGGCGAAGCGCTGGATGTTCTTCACCCGGTTCTGGCAGCAGGCGTGCTCGGTGGTGAAGGTGCTGACCTGCTCGATGATGCCGAGCGACTCGAGCTCGGCGACCCCCTCGTCGAAGCTGGTGACGATCGGCTCGAGGGTGGCCGTCCGCAGCGCACTCGACTCGTCGTCGGTATCGTCGTCAGCGGAGCCGGCGGCAGGGATCGGCTGAGCGATGGCGGCCGCCAGGGCCTCACCGGAACCCGGTTCGCAGCAGATGAGCGTCTCCGAGGCGGGCAGGATGATCGGCTCGCCGTCGAGCACGGTGAATCGAGCCTGTTGGTCTTCCGATCCCAGGGTCGGGAAGAGCGGTTTCAGGTCCTCGATGGCCCGTTCCTCGTCGATGGCCCACGACGGCACGTCGCCTTCGGCATCCAGGACCAGCCAGGACTTCTGCATCCTGGGCGAGACCTCGACGACATCATCGAGGATCTGGACGGCGATCGGCTGCTCGGTCTGCTGGTTGATCTCGTCGGCAACCGCACCGACAGCGGCGGTGTCGAGGACCGGGTCGGCGTCGCGAGCGGTCAGCTGGAGGCTGAACGCGGATCCCGCCTCGATGGCTGCGGGCAGCCCGGCGACGATCTCCTCGGGGTCGACGGTGACCCCGGGCGACCCGGGGACGACCGCCATCGCGTCCCCTTGGAGCTCCAGCGTCGGCTCGATCGGCTCGTCGAGGGCGCCGCCGATCACCTCGTCGCTGGCCGTCGCTGCGACATCGGCGTCGACCAGGTAGCTCGGCTCCACGGTGTAGGTCTCGAAGAACCCCCCGAGCCAGGTGAGGGGCCGGACGGGGAGCGCACCGTCGCGACGGGCAGCGAGGGCCTCGGAGATCATCGCCTCCCGATCGAGGCGGGCCCCGAGCGTCACCGCATCGGTGGTGACGATCACGTCATCGATCGACACCACGAAGGGCTCGGCGGCGAGCCGGTCGGTCAGCCGATCGATCGCCGCATCGAGCTCGGCTCGGTCCGACCCGCCAACGTCGATGTCGGCGAGCTGCACGCCTCGCAGGGCCCGCTCGCTGGAGCTGGCAGTGTCGATGGCCCACGCCGCAGCCAGGAGCGCATACAACCCGAGCGCCAGCCCGACAACAACCATGAGGGCCGTCGTTGCCGATCGGAACCTGCGCTCGACCCGTGGCGTCGATCCAGCGGCGGCCACCCCAGCACCCGCTGCGGTGGCCAAGACGGCGGTCTCCCGGCCCTGCGCTGTGTCCCGGCCTTCTGTGAGGTCGTCCTCGGACGGCAGCCCGGCTTCGGCCGCGTCGCGTGCAGTGTCCGGTGCAGTGTCCGGTGCAGTGTCGCCATCGCTCGGGCGGTCGGGCTCGGTCGGCGGCAGTGGGATGGCTTCGGTGTCCACACCGGCGCCGCTGGTCGAGCCCGGTCGATCGGCTGCGGCCGGTGCGGCCGGGCTCCACGCCGGTTCGCGCTCGACGCCGCCGTCCCGAACGGTCCTCGGTGGGGATTCCGGTCGCCTCGGCGAGGCCGGTGCCGAGTGGGCGTCGCCGCCGGTGCCGCTTTCGGTGCCACTCGTGCTGCCGCTTGCGCTGTCGTCGTCGCTCGACTGGTCGCTCTCCGGCACGCCGATCGCGGTCTCGTGCGGCTCGGCCGAGCGCTGATCGCTCGACTCCTTCGCTGCGGCCAGGAGCTCGGCCATGATCTCCGGCACGCCGTCGTCGCTCGCGGCCTCGCTCAGCCCGAGCTCGACCGATCCAGTCCGCTGATTCGCAGATGGGGGGTCGGCGCCGTCGCCGCGGTCAGCGCCGCTGCCTCCGGAGCCATCAGGGGACTCGGCTTCGGCCAACCACTCGTCGACCGACAGCGGATCGTCATCGTCGACAGACGAGCCGCCACCGTCGGCTCCGCTCCCGTCCTGGCCCTCGGCACTGCCGTCGGCTGCGGCCCCGGAACGGCCGTCTGCTGACGGGGAGCCGATCATGGAGCCGCTGTCCGGATGCTGCGCATCGAGATCAGCGCTCTGATCGTCCTCTACCGAATTGGGTGGCTCCATGCCCTCGCCGTCCTCGCTGTCCCCGCTCATTCTCGCACGCGTTCGAACTCGAATGAGGTCATACCCGGTCGTGGCCGGTACCAAAACTACACCGGGAGCGAGCCGATCTCGGGCTTTCCGCTGCAGCGGGCCGCTTCTTTTTCGACGCGGCCTCGATTGTGACATGATCGGAGGCCGGAGGCGGCGATCGGCCGCCGAACGGCCCGGGTCCGCCGGATCGTCGGGTGAGTGCCGATCGGCAGGTCGATCGAGAGACGAGAGGTGCGTGATGAGCGGTTTGTGTGACGGACGGGTAGCCATCGTGACGGGGGCCGGTCGGGGCATCGGCCGTGAGCACGCCCTGATGCTGGCCGAGCACGGCGCCAAGGTGGTGGTCAACGATCTCGGCGGTGAGGTCGATGGCACCGGCGGCACGCTCACCCCGGCCCAGGAGGTGGTGGAGGAGATCGAGGGCATGGGCGGGGAAGCGATCGCCAACGGCGACGACGTCTCCGACTGGGAGGGCGCCCAGCGGATGGTGAACTCGGCCATCGAGACCTTCGGGGGTCTCGATGTCGTCGTCAACAACGCCGGGATCCTTCGCGACCGGATGCTGAGCAACATGACCGAGGCGGAATGGGACGCGGTCATCAAGGTTCACCTGAAGGGAACGTTCGCACCGTCCCGGTGGGCCGCCGCCTATTGGCGTGAACGAGCCAAGGCAGGCGAGACCAACGACGCCAGGATCATCAACACCAGCTCGGTGTCCGGCATCTACGGCAATCCTGGCCAGACCAACTACGGAGCGGCCAAGGCCGGCATCGCCGCCTTCACGATCATCGCCGCCCAGGAGCTCCATCGCTACGGGGTCACGGTCAACGCCATCGCCCCTGGCGCCCTGACCAGAATGACGGAGAACCTCGGCATGGGGGAGATGGACGAGGAGGGCAAGGCGGCCATGCACCCGCGGTGGATCGCCCCGATCTGCACCTGGCTGGCCAGCGCCGAATCGTCGAAGGTCACGGGTCGGGTGTTCGAGGCGAGCGGGCGGGTGCTGGGTGTCGCCAACATGTGGCATCGAGGTCCGGTGGTCGACCCGACGGACGATCCGACCGAGATCGGTCCGCTCGTCCAGAAGCTCATGGCCGAGGCCCAGCCGAACAGCGACATGCAGGGCGCCCCGGTGACCGGCCCCGGCCGGCCAACCCCCTACGAGTGATCCAACCGTTACGACGATTCCCGAGAGGACTGAGAACCAATGCCAATCAACCCAGACGCCGTCGGAGCCAAGGGCGAACCTCGCCGAAGTAGCTGGGACGCCGACGACTGCTTGCTCTACGCCCTCGGCATCGGGGCCGGCGTCGCCGACCCGGTCGGCCACGAGCTGGAGTTCACCACCGAGAACACGGCCGGTGTCGAGCAGAAGGTCTTCCCGACGTTCGCCGTGGTGGCCGGGTTCAATGCCCGGGGCGGGCGCTCGGCCATGAGCGAGGCCGGCACATGGGACAACCGGATGCTCGTCCATGGCGAGCAGGGGATCATGCTGCACCGGCCGATGCCGACCAGTGGTGAGGTCGAGATGGTCGACGAGATAACCGGGATCTACGACAAGGGCAAGGGCGCAGTCATCGCCACCCGGACCGAGGCCACCCTGGTCGAGGACGGGCAGCCGCTGTTCGACACCACGGCATCGGTGTTCATCATGGGCGAAGGCGGTTTCGGCGGTGACCGGGGTCCGACCGGGAAGGCGAACGTCGCCCCGGATCGCGGAGCCGACCACGAGGTGACCTACGAGACCAGGCCGGACCAAGCCTTGCTGTACCGACTGTGCGGCGACCGGAACCCGTTGCACTCGGACAAGCAGTTCTCCGACGTCGGCGGCTTCCCGAAGCCGATCCTCCACGGGCTGTGCACCTACGGGTTCACCGGACGGGCACTGCTCCACACGCTCTGCGGGTCTGATCCGGAGCGGTTCACCGCCATGGAGGGCCGGTTCACCTCGCCCGTGCTGCCCGGTGAGGCACTGACCATCAAGATCTGGGATCAGGACGAGGGCTCGGCGGTGTTCCAGACCTGCGGCGGGGACGGCAGGGTCGTGCTCGACAACGGAGGCGTGCGCTTCACCTGAGTTGGCTGCGCAGCCCCGGTCCCCTCCCGGGCCCCACTCACTCCGGGGCAGGGTTCAGAACAACCGCTGCTGGGGTCGCTCGATGCCCCGCAGCTCGTCGTAGTCCACCTCGACCCACTCGATCGCCCGATCGGCGGCAAGGGTCTTGGCCTGGAGCTTGATCTCCTGGGCGACGAACAGGCCCCTGACGGGGGACAGGTCCGGTTGGCGGTTGAGGAACTCGAGATATCGGGTCAGCTGCTCGACCCCGTCGATCTCACCCCGTCGCTTGACCTCGACCGCCACCACCCGGCCATCGGCGTCGCGACAGAGCAGGTCGACCGGTCCGATCTCGGTCGGGTACTCACGGCGGACCAGCCGGAGCCCGGACTCCAGCTGCTCGGGGTCGACGGCGAGCAGCTCTTGGAGGTGAGCCTCGACCCCGTCCTTCCGCAGCCCCGGATCGGTGCCGAGGTCCTGGCTGATGTCGCTGTGGACGACGTGGAGCGTGATCGTCAGGGTCTCGCCCTTCGGGTTCGTCACCACCCACTGCTCGTCGCTCTCGATGAGCAGGTTCGGCGCGGTCATCCAGTTCAGCGGCTTGTAGGCACCGCCGTCGGCGTGCACGGCGACGCAGCCGTCTGCCTTCACCATGATCAGCCGGGTGGCCCGGGGGAGGTGGGCGGTGAGGCGACCGTCGTAGTCGACGGTGCAGTCGGCGATCAGCAGGCGCACGTCTGCTGTGTAGCAGGTCTCGGCTCGGGTCGCAGCCATGGCCGGCGCGCGTCGAGCGGCGGACCGGCGGCTGCGGCCATCAGTCGAGCCGGCGACCGCTCAGCCGCTTCTGGATCAGCGCCCGGCGCCGGCGGAGATCGGCGTACGACAACCGGTCGGTCGTGGCGGGATCGACGCCGAAGCCCGCCTTCACCCCGTCCAGGTCCATCTCCCAGGTGCTGCCCGCAAGCCCGAGCTGGGCGGCGATCGTCGGGCCGTGGGTGGTGGCGAAATGGGTGGCGACGTCGGTGACCGCGGCGAACATGTCGAGCTCCGGTGCCAGCGTTGCGATCGCCCCGTCGATGAAGATGAGGTTCTTGACGTACAGCATCAGTGACTTCGGCATCCGGGCGCCGTAGCCCAGCAGTGCCTTGATGATCCGCTGGATCTCGTGGACGAGCTCCTCCGGGGCGAGCGCGGTCGGGTCGATCGGGGGACCGTCGAGCTTGAGGTCGACCACCACTGCTTCGATGTCGGTGTCGGGGGGCAGGGCACCGAGATCACGCAAGGCTGCGACCTGGCCTCGTACGTCGTTGCTGGTGGCGGTCATCATCATCCGCAGGAAGGCCGTGCGCTCGTCCTCGGTCAGTCGCCCGGTGATCCCGAAGTCCATGAGCGCCGTCCGCCCGTCGGCCATGACGAACAGGTTCCCGCCATGGAGATCGCCGTGGAAGACACCGTGCAGGAACGCCCCCTCGAGGAACCCGATCATGCCGGTCCGGATCACTGCATGGGTGTCGACGCCGGCCGCCTTCATGCCGACGACGTCGTCGAAGTTGAACCCGCTCAGCCGCTCCATGACCAGCACCCGCTTGGTCACGTGGTCCGGGTGGGGCCGGGGCACCACGAAGCCGCGCTGATCGAGCTTCGCGAAGACCTCGGCGACGTCGATCATGTTGGCCGCCTCCAACCGGAAGTCGAGCTCTTCGATGATCGTCTCGGCGAACAGCTGGACGAGCGCCGGAGGATTGGCCAGTGCCGCCACCGGTATCCGCCCGACGAGGAACGGCGCCAGCCAGCTGAGGACCCGGAGGTCCTTGCGGACGAGCGTGTCGATGCCGGGCCGCTGGACCTTGACGACGACCTCCTCACCGGTCTGCAGCACCGCCGCGTGGACCTGGGCGATCGACGCGGCGGCCAAGGGGACCGGGTCGAAGGAGCGGAACAGCTCATCGATCGGCTGACCGAGCTCACGCTCGACGACCTGCTCCACGTGTTCGAAGTCGACGGCAGGGACCTGGTCACGGCACTTCTTGCACTCGGCGACCAGCTCGGGCGGGAACACGCCCTCTCCCGCACTGATGATCTGGGCCAGCTTGATGTAGGTCGGGCCGAGCCGCTCCGCCGACAGCCTGATGCGGTGGGCCAGGCCCGCTCGTGACCGGCCGGCTCTCCGATCCAGCAGGTACCAGAGCACGAGTGCCCGACCGATGACGAGCACGACCGTGAGGGCCCTGGCCGCCGGTGGGAACCTGGGGGGCTTCGTCAGCCACGGCAGTTGCCGAGCCTGCTCGCGGCGGAGGATGTCGACCGAGCGAGCCCACGACAGCCGGGTGGTGGCCAGGCTCCACGGTTGGTCGTCCGAGAATGAGCCGAGGTGGAGATCGTCCGGTCGATCGCGGTCCGGCCGCTGGTCGGGGTCGGTGGTGGCCACGGTCACGGGGTGGTCACCCCACGACGGGCGTCAACGAGAGCGCAGAACATCACCTTCGTAGTCTGGCCGACGGTCGAGCGGCACGAGAGGTCGCGCTGCGAGACCGAGGGCTCGATCGGGGCCGGAGCCGGGATCAATAGTCCGGCGGTCGCTTGGCCCGAAGCGCTTCGACCCCTCTGCGATAATCGGCTTCGCCCATCATCGCCGTCAGCAGCTTCAGCGACTCCTCGACGGACTGCCCGATCCCTCGATGCTGATCGAGATAGACCTGTTGCCGGGATGCCCGCAGCGATCCGGCCGATACGGACGTGGCAAGGGTCTCGGCGTAGGCGAGGGTCTGTGCCAGGAGCTCGTCCGCCGGGTGGAGCTGATTGATCAGCCCGTAATCGAAGGCCTGGTCGGTCAGGAACACCCGGGAGCTGAGGATGACGTCCATGGCCCTGGTCAGCCCGATGTGGCGGGGTAGGAGCCAGGACAGACCGTACTCGGCGGGCAGATTGAGCTTGCCGTGGGCGGTCGTGAGCTTGGCGCCCGGCCGGGCGAACCGCAGGTCGGCGAAGCAGGCCAGGGCCAGACCGACACCGGCCGCCGGGCCGTTTATGGCGGCGATGACCGGCTTGGACAACCCGAAGTGGAAGGCGAACTGATGGTCGAACTCGGCATGCAGCCCGTGGCCGGCAGGGATCGGCTCGTCGCGGCCGTCCTCGTCCCAGCGGTCCTCGTCGCGGCCGTCCTCGTCCCGGCGGTCCTCGTCGCGGCCGTCCTCGTCCCGGCCGGCCGCGGCGAGACCGTCGTCGTAGCTGCCCCGCTCGGCGTGGCCGGCGAGGGCATCGCTGTCCCCGCCCACACAGAACGCGGCGCCGGCCCCGGTCACGACGCTGACCCGGACACCGTCGTCACGCTCCGCTCGCTCGATGCAGTGGAGGTACTCGGCGTGCATCCTGCCCGTCCAGGCATTGCCCCGATGGGGTCGGTTGAGCGTGATGACCGCGGTCCGGTCGACGATCTCGTACGCGGTTGCTCGCAGCTCCATGACCCGATCGTAGGGCTGGCGCCGGCCGGCGACGAGCGGAGGGCCGGTCCGCTACCGGTTCAGGATCTCCAGGCAGGGATCGGCCCACTCCGTCCGGCAGATCAACAGGTCCGGGAGATAGGGGTCCGGGTTGTTGTAGACCATCGCCGAGCCGTCGAGCCTGGAGCAGTGGAGACCGGCCGCCCTGGCCACCGCCACCGGGGCACACGAGTCCCACTCGTACTGCCCGCCCGAGTGGGCATAGATGTCGGCAGCGCCCCTCACGACCGCCATCGCCTTGGCTCCGGCGGAGCCCATCTCGATGTACTCGGCTCCGAGCTCCTTGGCGAGCATCTGGGCTGCCGGCGGCCGACGGGTCCGGCTGACGATCACCCGCGGGCTCGACGGGTCGGCCTCCGGCAGGACCGGCGACGGGTCCGTCCCCAGCGTCAGGTCCTCGGCGGGCAGCGCGACGGCGCCGGCCACCGGCTGGCCGCCGATCACCAGGGCGATGTGGACCGCCCAGTCGACCCGGGGCGGCTCACCGAACTCCCTGGTGCCGTCGAGGGGATCGACGATCCATGTCCTGGTCGCCTCCAGCCGCTCCCGCCGGTCGGCCCCCTCCTCCGACAGGACGGCGTCATCGGGTCGTTCCGACGACAGTGTCTCCATGATGAACCGGTGGGCCGCCAGGTCGCCGGCGTCCTTCAGCGCCCACTGGTCGGCACCGTCCTCGGCCATCCGGTCCCGCAGCTCGACGAGGAGCCTGCCGGTCTCGGTGGCCAGTCGGCGGGCGAGGGCGTGGTCGTCGGCAGTGGCGGTCACGGCAGCCACACTACTGGTCTGTCACTTCTTTGCTGGCGCCATCGGGCCGGACAGTGCCGGCTCAGCCCTTGATCGGCTCGCCGTATGGTGTCTCGGCGTCGGCATAGCAGTCGAGGTGATACTGCTCGACCCGTTTCCAGATCCCGTCCTCGTAGACGTTGCAGATGACCTGCTGGTCCCGGTGGCGGGCCCGGAACTTCACCCGTTCCATGCAGTGCGGGCACTCCGCCGCACTGCCGGCCTCGATCAGCCGGATGACGGCCCTGCTCTGCCAAGCGGTCGACCCGGTGCTCGACTCGGTGCTCGACTTGTCGGTCTTGGCCGACTGCCCGGCCGCGGATGCCCTGATCGCCATCGTGACCCATCGGCCGATCGACGGCGGGGTTGAGGAGCTGGTCGGCGGGCCGGCGCTCAGCGAGTCAGCGGCTTGTAGGTGATGCGGTGGGGCGCTGCGTCCGGGCCCAGCTCCCTCATCCGGAAGGCCTCGTACTCGGAGAAGTTGCCCTCGAACCAGCGGACCTGGGAATTCCCCTCGAAGGACAGGATGTGGGTGGCGATGCGATCGAGGAACCACCGATCGTGGCTGATCACCACTGCGCATCCGGCGAAGCGCTCGAGGCCGTCCTCGAGGGCCCGCAGGGTGTCGACATCGAGGTCATTCGTCGGCTCGTCGAGCAGCAGGACGTTCCCGCCCCGCTTGAGCACCCGGGCGAGGTGGACGCGGTTCCGCTCGCCGCCGGAGAGGACACCGACCTGCTTCTGCTGATCCGATCCCCGGAAGTTGAACGAGGCGACGTAGGCCCGGCCGTTGACCTCGCGGTCGCCGATCTCGAGGGTGTCGTGACCCTCGGTGATCGACTCGTACACGGTCTCCTCGTCGGCGAGGACATCGCGGGACTGATCGACGAAGGCGAGGTCGACCGTCGAGCCGATCGTGATCGATCCACTGTCCGGCTGCTCACCGTCGCCGGTGGCAGCAGCGATCACCATGTTGAACAGCGTGGTCTTGCCGGCCCCGTTCCCGCCGATGACGCCCACGATGCCTGCCGGAGGCAACGAGAACGACAGGTCCTCGATCAGCAGTCGGTCCCCGAACCCCTTCGAGAGGTGCTCGACCTCGATCACCTGCTCACCGAGTCGAGGACCGGGCGGGATGTGGATCTGGACCTTCTCGTCCGCCGGGTTGTAGGCCTCGGCCTCGGCCCGCAACGACTCGTAGGCCGACAGCCTGGCTCGGCCCTTGGCCTGACGGGCCTTCGGGGCCATGCGCACCCATTCCAGCTCGCGTGCAAGGGTTCGCTGCTTGGCGTCCTGCTCCTTGCGCTCCTGGCCCATCCTGGCCTGCTTCTGCTCCAGCCAGCTCGAGTAGTTGCCCTCGAATGGGATGCCCCGACCGCGGTCGAGCTCGAGTATCCAGCGGGCCACGTTGTCGAGGAAGTAGCGGTCGTGGGTGATGGCCACCACGGTGCCCTGGTAGTCGGACAGGTGTCGCTCCAGCCAGGCGACCGACTCGGCGTCGAGGTGGTTGGTGGGCTCGTCGAGCAGCAGGAGATCGGGTTTCGTGAGCAACAGCCGGCACAGGGCCACCCGTCGGCGCTCCCCGCCTGACAGGTGCTCGACCCCAGAGTCCTTCGGCGGCAGCCGCAGCGCCTCCATCGCGATGTCGACCGTCCGCTGCAGGTCCCACGCCCCTGCGGCCTCGATGCGATCCTCCAGCTTGGCCTGGGCCGCACCGAGCTTCTCGTAGTCCGCGTCGGGGTCTGCCCACTGGGCGAGCACGGACTCGTACTCGGCGAGCAGACCAACGACCTCGCCGGCACCGTCCATGACGTTTCCCTGGACGTCCTTCGCCGGGTCGAGCTTTGGCTCCTGATGGAGATACCCGACGGTGAATCCCGGGGTCAGCCTGGCCTCACCGGTGAAGCCATCGTCGATGCCGGCCATGATCTTCAACAGGGAGGACTTGCCCGCACCGTTCGCCCCGAGCACGCCGATCTTGGCTCCCGGATAGAACGACAGCGAGATGTTCTCCAGCACCTGGCGATCGGGTGGGTGGAACCGACCGACCTTGTGCATCGTGTAGATGAACTGAGCCGACATTGGGCAGAGACTATCGGCGAGCCCTGCCGATCGGGCCGGACGCGCAGAGGGGCCCGGTCGACCGGGCCCCTCGCCGGGGAGTCTCGTCGGTGACGGTCCGTGACTCGGAGCGAACCCTCGTTACCGCGTGGCCTTCTTCGCCGTGCTCTTCTTCGCTGCCGGCTGCTTCTTGGCGGTCGACTTCTTGGCGGTCGACTTCTTGGCGGT